>NZ_JBEPKM010000010.1:0-280947 GCF_040544715.1 Methylobacterium sp. 1030
CCCGCCCGCCCCCCTCCCGGGCGCCGCGCCCCCCGCCCCGCCCCGCTGCTGTCCTGCGCTTTCCGCCGGGGGGGGGGGGGGGCCCCCCCCCCCCCCCCCCCCACGACCGGGGATGAGGTTCACGTCGCCGAGCAGGCCGGCGACGAAGCGGCTCGCCGGGCGCCGGTAGAGATCGGCCGGCGGCCCGACCTGGATCAGGCGGCCCGCTTCCATGACGCCGATCCGGTCGGCGAGCATCATCGCCTCCTCGGGATCGTGCGTGACGACGACGAAGGCGGTGCCGAGGCGGCGCTGGACCGCGCGCAGCTCGCCCTGGGTCTCCTCGCGCAGGCCGCGGTCGAGCGCGCCGAGCGGCTCGTCGAGTAGCAGCAGCTTCGGCTCCCGGGCGAGCGCCCGGGCCAGGGCGACCCGCTGGCGCTGGCCGCCCGAGAGCGTCTCCGGTCGACGGTCGCCGAACCCGTCCAGGCGCACGAGCTTGAGCAGTTCCGACACGCGCTCCGCCGAGGCGGAGCGGCCGAGGCCCTTCAGCCCGTAGCCGATATTGCCGGCCACGCTCATGTGCGGGAACAGCGCGTAGGACTGGAACATCATATTGACCGGCCGCCGATGGGGCGGCAGCGCGGTCAGGTCCTGTGCGCCCAGCAGGATCCGTCCCGAGGTCGGGCTCTCAAAGCCCGCGATCATGCGCAGGAGTGTGCTCTTGCCGCATCCGGACGGGCCGAGCAGGCAGAAGAACTCCCCCGCCTCGAGGTCGAGGGACACGGCGTCGACGGCCCGATGGGTGCCGAAGCGCTTGGTCAGCTCCTCCAGCCGCAGGCGCGGCGCAGGCCCCTCGGACAACGGATCAGGAATCCTCGCGCAGCGCCTCGGCCACGCGCGCTTCCAGGAGGTCCGGCCGGCGCAGGACCAGGGCGCCGCGGGTGCGGTCGACCAGTCCCTCCGCCGCCATCGCGGTAAACTCCCGGGTCACCTGCTCGCGGCGGCAGCCGATCCGCGCGGCGAGGACGTGGTGGTAGGGCGGCGGCGAGACCACCCGCTCGCCCGCCGTGCCGGCCCGGGGCACGGAGAGACGGAGCAGCTCGGCGTAGAGCCGGTGCTTCAGGTCGAGCAGGGCGTGCTCCATGAGCCGCGTGTTCAGCTCGCGCACGCGCTTGGCCAGGAGCCGGAACAGCCGGTCGGCGATCGCCTCGGAGGCGAACACGATCTGCCGGAAGACCGGCGCCGGCACCACGCAGACCTCGCCGCGGGTCAGCGCCGTGACGTTGGCCGAGCGGCCGATCCCGTCGATGGCGGCGAGCTCGCCGAAGAAGGCCCCGCCCCGCATCTCGCCCAGGATGACTTCCTTGCCGGACTGGGTCCGGTTCAGGATGCGGACCTCGCCGGAGGCGATGAAGTACACGTCGGTGGAGATATCGTCGAAGTCGACGAGGACCTCGTTCTCGTCGAAGCGGCGCCAGTGGCAGCGGGGCTCGTAGGGGCTGAGCTCGATGCCGGGATCCTTGAAGAAAGGTATTGTCCCCAACCGCGCCATCGATCGTGTTCCCTCAACTCCGGCCTCCGTCCCTGCCCTGACGGGGGCCGGCCAGCAGATCTGGGGACGGGAGCAGCCCGCACAGTGAAGCCGCGCCCCGCCGGGGCGGTGCTGGATCGATCGGGCGCCGCAATCGTGACGGTCGCGGGCGGGGCGGTCAAGCCGCGTCCCGATGAACAGGAGTTTATTAGCGTGGATCAGGTATCAGGGCTAAATTCCTGGCCCGCCGAGGCGGGCAGTATCGATGCATCAAGACGTACCTTTCCCGCGCTCGACATCCTCCACCGGTCCCCGCCAGCAGGCGACACTCGCGCGCCCCTTCGAGCGTTCGGGCCGCAGCCTCCATTCCGGGCGGCACGCCACGGTCCGCGTCAGCCCCGCCCCGGCCGGCCACGGCATCGTCTTCCGCCGCCACCTGAAGGACGGACGGGCGGTCGACGTGCCCGCCCACTGGCACTATCGGGAATCGCAGCCGCTCTCCTCGGCGCTGCGACGCGACGGCGTCCTCGTGCGCACGATCGAGCACCTGATGGCGTCGCTCAGCGCGCTGCGGATCGACAACGTGCTGGCCGAGATCGACGCCGACGAGTTGCCGATCTTCGACGGGAGCGCGACGCCCTGGTGTGAGGCGATACGGATCGCCGGCCGGCGCGAGCAGAGCCTGCCCTGCCGTGTGATCCGGCTGCTGCGCACGGTGGCGGTCGAGAACGGGCGGCGCCGCCTCGAGATCGAGCCCGGCCCGGGCCTGCACATCACCGGCCACGTCGCGCTGGCGCATTTCGGATCGATCGACTGGTCGGGCGCGATCACGGCGGACAGCTTCGAGCGGGAGATCGCGCCGGCGCGCAGCTTCGGGCGCTACGCGCGGGCCATGGCGGGCCGCGCCTACGGCTACCTGATGCGGAACGACTTCCTGCAGGGCGTCTCGCCCCACTCGGCAGCGCTGCTGGTGCGCGGGCACGTCCTGGGCGGGATGCGCGTCCCCGGCGAGCCGGTTCGCCACCGGATCCTCGACCTCGTCGGCGACCTCGCGCTGGCGGGCCACCCGGTCGAGGGCCGGATCTCGGCGTTCCACACGGGGCACGAGCTGAACCACGCCCTCGTCACCGCCCTGATGCGGGACGGCAAGGCCTGGGAACTCGTCTGAGGGTCGGGTTCAGGCGAAGGCGCGGCGGGGCGTCTCGCAGGCGACCGCGACCGCTCCGAAGGCGCGGACGAGGTCGGCATCGAGCTTCGCCCTCATCGACTCGAGGATGGCGTAGGCCTCGCGCGGGGCCTTCGGCGCCTTGTAGGGGCGCGCCTCGATCAGCGCGGCGAAGATGTCGGCGATGGTGATCAGGCGGACGAGGTCGGGGATCTGCTGCCCGCGCAGCCCGTCAGGATAGCCCGACCCGTCGAGATACTCGTGGTGCGAGCGGACCACCGACAGGGTCAGCGCGTCGTAGTCGCCCGTGAGCAGCATCTCGTGTCCGAGCGCCGGGTGGCGAGCCATCTCGGCGCGCTCTGTCGGCGTCAGCGGCGCGGGCTTGTTCAGGATCGCGAGGGGGATCTTGGCCTTCCCGATGTCGTGGAGCAGCGCGCCTTTGACGAGGTAGCGGGAATCCGCCTCGTTGAGCCCCAGGACGCGCGCGAACTCGGCCGCGATCCCGGCCACGCTCAGGCAGTGGCGGTGCGTGACGTCGTCGAAGCTCGCCACGACCCTGAGCCATTCGCGCACCTTGGCCTCGCGGATCGCCTGGTTGACCAAGTCGGCGCCGTTCTCGACCAGCGCGGCCGGGGGCGCCTGATCGGCGCGGAACAGGCTGACGAAGGCCGAGCGGGCCTCGTTCACCTGCTCCTGCCAGTTGCCGGTCTGCGGCGGGGCCTTGGCGGTGCCGATCAGGGTCGCGACCGCGTTCAGCAGCATGGCGCTGACCGCGGCGGCCGGCATCGCGCGGGTCGCGCCGAGGGCGGTGGCCTGGATCTCGCCGCGGCCGAGGTTGCCGTGGATCAGGGCCAGGAACGGGATGCCGGGCCCGCGCGCGGTGGACAGCGCCTGGCGCAGCCGGCGCACGGATTCGGAGGTCAGCGCGCTGACGTCGCTGATGATCAGCCCCGCCCCCCGCGGCGGGACGGCGTCGCCGTAGAGGTCGTGCAGCACAACGGGCGTGACGCCGCCGAGATTGCGCGCGAGCCTCTCGGCGCGCTCGACATCGTCGGTCAGGATCAGGGTCTGGCCCAAGATTCCCCCCTGTGGCTCGCCCCCGCCCGGGCGCTTTTCCGGCTCACGCGACGACGTTCTAGAGCCGATGAACGCACTATCAGCGTCTATTTGCGCAGCACTCGCCACAGGTTTGACGGCATTCCGTTAAAAATCCGACAGCCGAAGCTGATGTTTCAAGCTTAAAATAGGCGTCGCGTTGTGTCGGAGGGCGACACGGGGATGCCGGCCTGCCCGCGCGACGGCGGCGCTTGCCTCGCGGCGTCCGGACCGCCAGAACGCCGGCATGCTGCGCGTCAACGACCTCACCTACCGCATCGGCGACCGTCTGATTCTCGATTCCGCGAGCTTCACGATCCCGGAAGGCGCCCGCGTCGGGCTGGTCGGGCGCAACGGGGCCGGCAAGACCACCCTGTTCAAGGCCATTCTCGGCGACCTGCCGGTCGACGCGAAGTCGGTGGCGCTGCCCAAGGGCATGCGGATCGGCGCCGTCGCCCAGGAGGCGCCGGCAGGACCGGAGACGCTGCATGCGGTCGTGCTCGCCGCCGACACGGAGCGCGCCCGCTTGATGGCGGAGGCCGAGCACGCGGACGGTCTGCGCCGGGCCGAGATCGAGACGCGGCTCGTGGATATCGGCGCCCACTCGGCGCCGGCCCGGGCCGCCGCGATCCTGCACGGGCTGGGCTTCGACGCGGCGGCCCAGGCGCGGCCCTGCGCGGACTTCTCCGGCGGCTGGCGGATGCGCGTGGCGCTCGCCGCCGTCCTGTTCTCGGAGCCGGACCTGCTGCTCCTCGACGAGCCGACCAACTACCTCGACATCGAGGGCACGCTCTGGCTGTACGATTACCTGGAACGCTACCCGCGCACCGCGATCATCATCAGCCACGACCGCGACCTGCTCGACACCAGCGTCGACCACATCCTGCACCTCGACCGCGGCAAGCTGGCGATCTACCGCGGCGGCTACACCAGCTTCGCCAAGCAGCTCTCGGAGAAGCGCGTTCTCCAGGCCAAGGCGAAGGCCAAGCAGGATGCCGAGCGCGCGCACCTGCAGAGCTTCATCGACCGCTTCAAGGCCAAGGCCACCAAGGCGCGGCAGGCCCAGTCGCGGATGAAGCGGCTCGCCAAGATGGAGCCGATCGCCGCGCTCCTCGAGGACGACGTGCCGGTGATCCACCTGCCGAGCCCGGAGAAGCCGCTGTCGCCGCCGATCGTCGCCATGGAGCGCGTCAAGGCCGGCTACGGGGACCGGATCGTCCTGACCGGCCTCGACCTCAGCCTCGCGCCGGACGACCGGGTCGCGCTGCTGGGCGCCAACGGCAACGGCAAGTCGACCTTCTGCAAGCTGATCGGCGGCCGGCTCGGGCCGGTCGCCGGCGAGGTGAAGCGCTCCTCCAAGATGGAGGTCGCCTACTTCGCCCAGCACCAGCTCGACGAGCTGCGCCCCGCCGAGAGCGCCTACGCGCATGTCCGGACCCTGATGCCGGATGTCCCCGAGGCGAAGGTCCGCAGCGCGACGGCGCGGCTCGGATTCGGCGCCAACAAGGCCGACACGCCGGTCGAGAAGCTGTCGGGTGGCGAGAAGGCGCGCCTGCTCATGGGGCTCGCCGCCTTCCACGGCCCGCACCTCCTGATCCTCGACGAGCCGACCAATCACCTCGACATCGAGAGCCGGCAGGCCCTCGTGGAGGCGATCAACGACTACGAGGGCGCCGTCATCCTCGTCTCGCACGACCGGTTCCTCGTCGAGGCCTGCGCAGACCGGCTCTGGCTGGTCGCGGACGGCACGGTGAAGACCTTCGACGGCGACATGGACGATTACCGGCGCTTCGTCCTGTCGGGGCCCGAGCGCGAGGTCGAGCGCGAGTCCGAGCCCTCCGGCGGGCAGAAGGCCGAGGCGCGCCGCGCCGGCGTCGAGCGCCGCGCGGCCCTCGCGCCCCTGCGCAAGCGGCTTGAGGCGATCGAGGCACGGATGGCCAAGCTGACCGCGGCGATCCAGAAGATCGACGCCGCCCTGGAGGACGGGTCCGCGTTCCGGGAGAACGCCGCCAAGGCCGGCGAGATCGCCAAGATGCGGTCGGACGCCGCGACCGCGCTCGCCGCCGCCGAGGAGGAGTGGCTGACGGTCAGCGCGGAGATCGAGGCGGCCTGACGGGGCCGCCTCACACCGAGCCTTCGATCGCCCGCTCCAGGATGTCGACCCCGAGGTCGATCTCCGCGTCCGTGGCGGTGAGCGGCGGGGCGATGCGGAACACGCCGCCCATGCCGGGCAGCTGCACGATGTTCATGCTCAGCCCGAGTTCGAGGCAGCGCCGCGTGATCGCGTCGCCCAGCTCCGGGGCTGGCACCTTCGTGTCCCGGTCGGCCACGATCTCCACGCCCTGCAGGAGGCCGCGCCCGCGCACGTCGCCGATGCAGGCGAAGCGCTGCTGCAGCGCCCGCAGCCGCGCCGCGAGCCGCGCGCCGGCCGCCTCGGCCCGGCCGACCAGGGCGTCGCGCCGGACGATCTCCAGCACCTTGAGCCCGACCGCGGCTGGCAGCGGGTCGGAGACGTGCGTCGTGTAGAACAGGAAGCCGCGGGCGTGGCAGAGATCCTCGATCTCCGGCGTGGTCAGGACCGCCGCGAGGGGCAGGCCGGCGCCCAGGGTCTTCGACAGGGTCAGGATGTCGGGCACCACGCCGTCGCGCTCGCAGGCGAACATCAGGCCGGTGCGGCCGATGCCTGTCTGGGCCTCGTCGAGGATCAGCAGCATGCCCCGCTCGGTGCATTTGCGCTTCAGCGCCGCGAGGTAGCCGGGCGGGAGTTCGAGGATGCCGCCGGAACTGAGGATCGGCTCGGCCAGGAAGGCGGCGAGGTTGCCGGTCGACTGCCGGTCCACCAGCGCGAAGGCGTAGTCGAGCTCGGTCTGCCAGTCGTCGGCCCCGTCCCGCGCGAAGGTCGGGCGGTAGGCGTTCGGGGCGGGAATCGCGAAGGATCCGACCGGGGCCGGGCCGTAGCCCTTGCGGCCGGCGCTGTAGGTGGCCGAAGCGGCGCCCGCCGTCATGCCGTGCCACGACTGCGCGAAGCTCACGATCTCCCAGCCGCCTGTGGCGAGCTTGGCCATGCGCAGGGCGGCCTCGTTGGCCTCGGCGCCGGTGGTCAGGAGAAGCGCGCGCTCCAGCCCGCCGGGGGCGAGTCCGGCCAGCGCGGTCGCGAGGTCGACCACCGGCCGGCTCAGCATGCCGCTGAACAGGTGATCCAGGCGCCCGACGTGGTCGGCGACGACGGCGGCGATCTCGGGATGCCCGTGACCCAGGATCGCGCTCATCTGGCCGGAGGTGAAGTCGAGGATCTTCCGGCCGTCCGCGTCGTAGACGAAGCTGCCCTCCGCGCGCTCGATGATGACCGGCGCGAAGGCGCCGCCGTAGCGCACGAGGTGCCGGCGCGCGCGCGTCCAGAAGTCGGGGTCGTCGTTCCGCGTCGTCATCGATCCGGGTCCCAAGGCAGGCCCCGCCATGCTAGGACCGCCCGCAACCCCAGAGAAGCTTATAGTTCTGAACCGAGGGTTCAGCGATCCTGATGGCCCAGAGCCTCGACATCGACCTCCTGCGCAGCTTCGCCACGGTCGCGGAGACGGGCGCGCTGAGCCGGGCCGCGGAGCGGGTCGGGCGCAGCCAAGCCGCCCTCAGCATGCAGATGAAGCGGCTGGAGGATCTGGTCGCGCAGCCGCTGCTGCGACGGACCGGGCGCGGGGTGGTGCTCACGGTGCAGGGCGAGCGCCTCCTCGTCCACGCGCGCCGGATCCTGGCCTCGCACGACGACGCGGTGGCGGAACTGTCCGGCGGCCGCCTCAACGGCACGCTCAGGTTCGGCTGCCCGGACGATTACGCGCAGGCCTTCCTCCCCACCCTGCTGCGCGGCTTCGCGCACCTGCATCCCGACGCGGCGATCGAGGTGGTCTGCGGCGCGACGCCCCGTCTGGAGGAGCGGCTCGCCCGCGGCGGGCTCGATCTGGCCCTCGTCTCGGTCCCGCTGGCGGCCGGGCGGGAGATCCTGCGGCGCGAGGACCTCGTCTGGGTGGCGCCGCGCGGCGCCGAAGCGCCATGGCCCGACCCGTTGCCGCTGGCGCTCGGCGATCCCGACACGCTGGACCACCGGGCGGCGCGGGCCGCCCTCGACGCGGGCGGGCGCGCGTACCGGATCGCCTACGCGAGCGGCAGCCTGTCCGGACTGCTGGCGGTGGCGCGCTCTGCCCAGGCGGTCGCGGTCCTCACCCGCGCCGCGGTCCCGCCCGACCTGCGCATCCTGAACCGCGGCAGCGGCCTGCCCGCGCTGCCGCGGATCGGCCTGACGATCCGCCTGGACGAGGCGCACGCCGCGCCGCTGACCCGCGCCTTCGCCGCCCACCTGCGCGCGGTACTGCCGACGCTCTGATCGGGCGGTCCCGCCGGGCTCCCGTTCGTCCGGGCGGGGTAGCCCTGGTCCGGTCGCGATCGCGGCCGCCCCGAGCCGGTCGGGCCTGTCGCTAGCCCGCCTCGGACGGCTTCCGCCAGACGACGACGATCTCGTCGTTGTCGACGTTGATCCAGTTGATGTGGGTGCGCGGATGGGCTTGGCGGATCGTCTCGAAATGCGCGCTGTTGCAGAGCAGGTAGATGTCGCTCCCCGTGTCGTCCAAACCGGCCTCTGCCTCGCGCAGGACGGAGCGGAGGCTCGGACCCGGCAATTGCACGGCCCGGAACCGCCGGCCGGGCACGTCCGGAAAGGCCAGGCTCCAGGCCGCCGTGACCCGCGGGCTGTCGTACGCCACGACCGTGTCGGCGCCGACGAGCCGGGACGGGCTGTGATCCAATCGGACATCCTCGCTCCAATTGCGATTGGCGGCGCCGATCGTCTTCGTCGTCTCCGGCGACACGACCGGGGTCGTCGCCGTGGCCGTCGCCATCGCGGCGGCAGCGACCTGCGTGCCCCGCCGGTCGGTCACGTCGAGCGCGGCGTCGATCACCTGGATGCGGTTCTCGACGAGCGCGAAGACGGCCCCGGCCGCCTCCGGCGTGAGCGTGTAGATCGACCGCGGATCCGGCGCCGCGACGGGATTCACGTCGCGCGCCGGGGTAAGCACGGTCGCCTCGCCGGGCGGCGCCTTCTGTGCGGCCGCCGCGATCGCGGCCATCGGAGGTACGTAATCCATCGCGCAGTCTCCAGCTTTCGACCCGATGCGGAACCCGGCCTCCGACCCGCGCAGCGCCGTCGCCCGCGCATCGACCGTTTGCCGACGGCCATGCGGGCGTGGATCGACGACCGTCGCGGCGATGCGGAGGGGCGCCACCGCGGGCATGCCGCGGCTGCGCCGTCCGAGCGGCTCGGACCGTGGCCGGTTGTCCAGGCAGGTCGGTCGGAAATGCCCCGCGCCCGTCGGAGCGGCCGCTGACGCGGAAACACGGCGAGAGAGGGGATCCACCTCGGTCATCGGGGGCCTGCCGGTCCTCATGACCGCGAGCGCCCAGTCCGCGAGCTTCATGCTTCGTTGAATCGGATTTGTATCCAACGACTTGACTCTGTCAACAGCGCGCAAGTTGAATCGTCTCCGTGACGGACTTTCTTGGACTTTATATCGTGGCGACATCGTAGGAATTCGGCGGTCCGCTGTACGCGTTGCTTCCGCTCTTCTCAGAAATGGCGGGCGGTGCTCCGAATAATCGGAGATCCCCGAGCGCGTGCTTTCAAGCCTGGGCGATCCACAGGCGGCGCGCGTCGCCGTGTGCTGCGGTTCCGCCGCGCGGGTCGCGCAGTCCGTCCGACGGTCAGCACCGCGAGGGGGCTCCTCCCGATGGGCGCGATCGGCGGTCCCGGCCCGCGGGATCCGCACGGGTGCGGTGTTTGCCCGCGGCCCGCGGACATGCGAGAGAGGCCGGATGTTGACCGTCGATAGCCTCTGGCGCGCGCGGCACCGGCTCGCGCAGTTCGGGAAGAAGCGGACCGGATCGCCGCGCATCCTCGTGATCGGGGTCTGCCAGGCCGGATCCATCGCCAAGACGATGCGCTACCTGCTGCCGCACGCGCAGGTGGATTTCGTCTCGGCCTTCACGGCGTCCCGCCGGTTCCCGCGGCTCGCCGACCTGATGGCGCACGCGGACGGGTACGACCACGTCTTCACCAGCATCTACCTGCCCAAGTTCAAGGGCGGCGGCTCGATCGACACGCTTCGGACGCACCCGAAGGTCCGACTGATCCCGACCATCGTGTTCAGCGCCTACCATCCCGACCTCGTCCACGTGGGCGTTCAGGATCACGTCACGCTGAACGGCCTGATCTCGGGTCCGATGGGGCACTCGCACTCGGCGATCACGCTGTTCGCCTACCTGTCGGGCTTCTCGCAGGCGCAGGCGCTTCGGCTGTTCTCCGAGCCGGTCTTCGAGCGCCTCGGATACTTCAATCTCTGGGACGAGTCGGTCGCGTACCTGCGCGGCCTCGGCGTCCAGGCCGGGTACGATCTCGACACGCACCTCACGCGCTGGGCGCGTCGGGGCTGCTTCATGCACTCGATCAACCACACGAAGCTCTACGTGGTGGCCGACCTCGCCCGCGGCCTGCTGACCCGGGCCGGCGTGCCCTTCGAGGAATGCGACCTCGACGCGTTCCTCCCGGACGATCTCGGCGGCCAGGGCAGCTGGCCGGTCTATCCGGAGATCGCCCAGCATTACGGCGTGCCCGGCAGCGCCCTGTTCTTCAAGGCGGAGACGCGCCGGTCCGGCCCCGCGCGCACGATGAGCCGGCCCGAATTCGTCGCCGCCTCCTACGCGAACTACGACCGGCGCGAGCGGAAGCTCCTGATCTCGCAGCGCGTCCAGGGCTGGCTCAACGACGCGCCGACGGTGGATTTCCTGCGCGAGGCCGCGGGCCGGGGCGACGCGCCGGCGCGGCCGGCGAGCCGGGCCCCGGCGGTGAATGCCGGCAGCCTCGCCGGCCACGCCTCGTAGCGTCCGGAAGGGCACTTCCCCGCGGGCCCGGCGTTGTCGGCCACGGCCCGCCGCCGCGGGAAGGACGTCGAGGTGTTCCGATGAGTTCCGTGTCCCGCCATCGCACCGGTCGCGCCGCGACCGCGGCGGCCCTGACGCTCGCCGGATCGGCGGCGGCGCTGGTCGGCTGGAGCGCGCTGGCCGTGGACCGGCGGATGACCCTGCCGCCTGCCCTGCCGGGCCGCCACGAGCGGATCCGAACCCGCCGCGCCGGCGCGCTGTCGCTCTACGGCTCCGCTGAGGCCGAGGGCGTGCCGCTCCTGCTCATCCACTCGATCAACGCGGCGGCCAACGCCTACGAGGTCCGGCCGCTGTACCTGCGCTACCGCGGCACGCGCCCGGTCTACGCCCTGGAACTCCCGGGTTTCGGCTTCTCGGAGCGCTCGCGCCGCCGCTATACGCCGCGCCTGATGGTGGAGGCGATCCACGCGGCGGTCGACGAGATCCGGAGCCGGCACGGCGGCTGGGCGATCGACGCCCTCGCCCTGTCGCTCTCGTGCTCGTTCCTGGCGCGGGCGAGCCTGGAGCGGTCCGACGCCTATCGCAGCCTCGCGCTGGTGAGCCCGACGGGGTTCGACGCCCGGCTCTCCGGGGAGGGACCGCCGGACGGCCATCGCGGCCGCGACTGGCTGCTCCGCGTCCTCGACCGCCCTCCGCTCGGCCGGCCGCTCTTCGACGCGCTGGTCACGCGGCCGAGCATGCGGTTCTTCCTGGAGAAGACCTTCGGTTCCTCCGAGATCGACGAGGGTCTGCTCGCCTACGATCACGCCTCGGCTCACCAGCCCGGCGCCGAGCACGCCCCGTTCTGCTTCATCGCGGGCCACCTGTTCCCCACCGATGCGACCCGCCTCTACGAGCGCCTGCGCCTCCCGGTCTGGATGGTGCACGGGGAGCGCGGCGACTTCGTCGACTACCGTCTGGTGCCGCGGGTCGCCGACCGGCCGAACTGGCGCGTCGACATCCTGCCGACCGGCGCGTTCCCGCATTTCGAGCGGCCGGAGGCGGTGGCGGCCGGCTACGACGCGTTCCTGGCGAGCATCATCCGCCTGCCGGCCGCGCGACCGGCGTGATCCGTTAGCGGGCCCGCGGGACACCGGCGCGCAGGCGCTCGCAGACCGGCGGGTCGAGCTCGCGCCGGCCGCCGAACGTCGAAGTCGTGTGTCGGAGGCCGCAGCGATCCGCGTCGGTGGACCCGGCGCGCCCCCGTCCGTAAGGATGGAGACGCCGCCCGGAGCGGCGTCCGTGTTGGAATCCGATGATCGACCTGACCCTCGAGGCCGCCCGCACCATCGTCGACACCGCCCTGCGGGAGGCGCGAACCCGCAACCTCAAGCCCCTCGCCGTCGTCGTCTACGATGCCCGCGGCGCGCTCAAGGCGGTCTCGGTCGAGGACGGCACGTCCCTGCGCCGGGCCGAGATCGCGAGCGGCAAGGCCAACGGTGCCCTGGCGCTGGGCCTCGGCTCCCGGGCGATCCACGCGCGGGCCGAGCAGCAGCCCTACTTCGTCGCCGCTGTGACGCACCTCGCCGGGCCCGACGCCCTCGTGCCGGTGCCGGGCGGCGTGCTGATCCGCTCCGGCGAGGGACGCCTTCTCGGCGCGGTCGGCATCTCCGGGGACACCTCCGACAACGACGAGATCTGCGCGGTGGCGGGGATCGAGGCGGCCGGCCTGAAGCCGGATACCGGCGCCTGACCGTGCGCCCGCGCCGGCGCGACTGGCTGGCCGGCGCGTTCGCCCTCGCGGCCGTGCGGCCCGCCCGCGCGGCCGACGCGCTCTACCGCCGCGGCAACGACGCCGATCCCGAGACGCTGGACCCGCACCGCTCGTCCACGGTCGCGGAGGCGCACATCCTGCGCGACCTCTGCGACGGGCTGCTCACCTACGACAACCGGGGCACGATCATCCCGGGCGCGGCGCGCGCCTGGTCGATCTCCGAGGACGGGGTGAGCCTGCATTTCGACCTGCGCCCCGACGGCCGCTGGTCGAACGGCGAGCCGGTCACAGCGAACGACTTCGTCTACGCGTTCCGCCGGATGCTCGACCCGGCCACGGCGGCGAAATACGCCGAGATCCTGTTCCCGATCCGCAACGCCGCCGCCGTGAACCGCGGCGAGCGGCCGGCCGACGCCCTCGGCGTCGCCGCCGAGGCGCCGCTCCGGCTCGCGATCACGCTGGAACAGCCGACGCCCTACATCCTGGAACTCCTGACCCACCAGACCGCGCTTCCGGTCCACCGCGCCTCGGTCGAGCGCTACGGCGACAGCTTCACCCGGCCGGGAAACCTCGTGACCAACGGACCCTACCGGCTCGCCGACCGCGTGCCGGGCGGCGCGATCACGCTGGAGGCCAACCCGCACCATCCGGACGCCGCGAGCCTCGCGATCCGGCGCGTCGCCTTCCTGCCGACGCCCGACATCGCCGCCGCGGTGCGCCGCTACGCCGCCGGGGAGATCGACTCCCTCTCCGACCTGCCCGTCGACCAGATCACCGACCTGCGCCGGCGGTTCGGGCCGCAGGTGGTGCTCGGCCCCTCGCTGGGGCTCGCGGCGCTGGTGGTGAACACTCGCAAGGCGCCGTTCTCGGACCGCCGCGTCCGCCGGGCGCTGTCGCTCGTCATCGACCGTGAGTACCTCGCCGACGGCCTCAACGGCGGCACCATGAGCCCGGCCTACTCCCTGTGCCCACCCGGCCTCGACAATTACCGCACGCCCCCCGAGACCGAGGGCCGCCTCGGCCTGCCGATCGACCACGAGGCGGAGGCGCGCCGGCTCCTCGCGGAGGCGGGGTTCGGCCCGGACCGGCCACTCACCGTGGAGTACCGGTTCAATATCAGCGACAACAACCGCACCATCGCGGTGGCGCTCGGCGAGATGTGGCGCGACCTCGGAATCGTGACGCGCTACGTCTACACGGACGCGAAGACGCATTTCGCCTACCTGCGCGACGGCGGCGACTTCGACGTCGCCCGCTACAGCTGGATCGCCGACTATTCCGATCCGCAGAACTTCCTGTTCCTGCTTCAGAGCGGGAATGACGGCATGAACGCCGGCCACTGGTCGGACGCCGCCTACGACGCCCTGATGGCGCGGGCCGCCACCGAGCGCGACCTCACCCGCCGGGCCGGCCTGCTCTACGACGCCGAGGCGATCGCCCTGCGCGAGCTGCCCTGGATCCCGCTGATGCACTACCGCTCCAAAGCCCTGATCGCGCCGCGGCTGCACGGCTACCACCCGAACCTGCGCAACGCCGCGCCGACCCGCTTCATGAGGCTCGACGCGTGATCCGCTTCATCCTGCGCCGCCTCCTCCAGGCGGTGCCGACGCTGTTCGCCGTGGTGACCGTCAGCTTCTTCCTGATGCGGCTCGCCCCTGGCGGCCCCTTCGATCTGGAGCGGCCGCTGGCGCCCGCCGCCATGGAGAACCTGCGCCGGGTCTACGGCCTCGACCGGCCTCTGATCGCGCAGTTCGGCAGCTACCTCGCGGCGCTGGCGCGGGGCGACCTCGGTCCGTCCTTCTCGTTCCGCGACCAGAGCGTCCTCGGCCTGATCGCGCGGGGCCTGCCGGTCTCGGCGACGCTGGGCGCCCTCGCCCTCGCGCTGGCCACCGCGCTCGGCGTCGGGATCGGGATCGCGGCGGCGCTCCGGCGCGGCGGGCTCGTCGACCGGCTGCTCGGCGTCGGGGCCGCCCTGACCCTCTCGCTGCCGAGCTTCGTCGTCGCGCCCCTGCTGCAGATCGCCTTCGGCCTGACCCTGCGCTGGCTGCCGCTCGGCGGCTGGAACGACGGCGCCCCGAGCCACCTCGTCCTGCCGGTGGTGACCCTGGCCCTGCCGCAGGTCGGTGCCCTGGCCCGGCTGACCCGGACCTCGCTCGCCGAGGCGCTGCGGACGCAGCCCGTCCGCACCATGCGCAGCCTCGGCCTGCCGCCGGCCCGCGTCACCCGGCACGCCCTGCGGGGGGCGCTGCTGCCGGTGGTGGCCTATCTCGGACCGCTGGCGGCGGCCCTGCTCACCGGCTCGGTGGTGGTTGAGACGATCTTCGGGCTTCCGGGGATCGGCCGGTACTTCGTCGAGGGTGCGCTCAACCGCGACTACACGCTGGTGATGGGCACGGTCCTGCTCGTCGCCGGGCTGGTGATCCTGCTCAACCTTGCCGCCGACCTCGCCTGCGCGTGGCTCGACCCGCGCCTCCGGGTGGCGGCGTGACGGCGGTTTCCACGGCGCCGGCCCGGCGCGCCGTCCTCCGGTTCGCGCGGGAGCGGACCGCCGTGGCGGCGCTCGCCGTGCTGGTCCTGATCGCCCTCGCCTGCCTGGTCGGCCCGAACCTCACCGGCCACGACCCCGAGCGCGCCTATCCGGACCTGCGCCAGCTCCCGGCCGGTGTCTCCGCGCAGCCCGACGCCGCGCGTCTCCGGCCGGCGCTCGAGCGTCTGGCCTTCCGCATGCGCGCGCGGCTCGACGCCGTCGAGCGCGACGGCGACACGTTGCGGCTCACCCTCGGCTCCGATGCCGGCGTCGACCGGCGTAGCCTCGTCTACCTGCCGCGCTCGGCCCAGTTCGGGACGCCCGTCGTCGTGGACGAGCGGGACGGCGGCCGCGGCCTCGTCGTGGCGGTGCCGGTCCGGCGCCTGCACTTCCCCCTCGGCACCGACATCCAGGGCCGCGACCTGCTGACCCGCTGCCTCGTCGCCGGCCGGATCTCGCTGGCGATCGGGCTCGCGGCCAGCCTCGTCGCCCTGCTCATCGGCGTCGCCTACGGGGCGATTGCGGGCTTCGTCGGGGGCGCCGTCGACGCCGTGATGATGCGCGCCGTCGACGTGCTCTACGCGCTCCCCTTCGTGTTCTTCGTGATCCTGCTGCTGGTCTTCTTCCGCCCGAGCCTGCTGCTCATGCTGGTGGCGATCGCCGCGGTGGAGTGGCTCGACATGGCCCGGGTGGTGCGCGCCGTGACCCTGTCGCTGCGCGAGCGCGACTTCGTCCGCGCCGCGCGGGCACTCGGCCTCGGGACACCCCGGATCATCCTCCGGCACATCGTGCCGAACACCCTCGGCCCGGTGGCCGTGACCGCGACGCTGCTGGTGCCGCAGGTGATCCTGCTGGAGAGCTTCCTGTCGTTCCTCGGGCTCGGCGTTCAGGAGCCGCAGACCAGTTGGGGCGTCCTGATCGCTGAGGGCGCCCGCTCCATCGAGGCGGCGCCGCACCTGCTCGCGGCCCCGGCCGCGTTCCTGATCGCGACCCTGGTGGCGCTCAACCTGATCGGCGACGGCCTCGCGGACGCGCTGGACCCGCGCCGGGACTGAGCCCGGGTCCGGCAAGCTCCGCGACGTCAGCCCAGTTGCCGGATCGGGGCGCCGGCGAGCCAGGCCTCGATGTCCTCCACCGCCTGGGTGAAGAAGGTCCGGTAGTTGTTGCGCGACACGTAGCCGAGATGCGGCAGCGCCAGCACGTTCGGCAGGCGCCGGAACGGGCTGTCGGCCGGCAGCGGCTCGGTCTCGAACACGTCGAGGCCCGCGCCGGCGATCCAGCCCTCCTCCAGCGCCTGGACCAGCGCGGCCTAATCGATGATCGGCGCGCGCGAGGTGTTCACGAGAAAAGCGTTGCGGCGCATGCGGCGCAGCTCGGCCGCGCCCAGGAGGCCGCGGGTCCGGTCGCCCAGCACGAGGTGGATCGTGACGACGTCGCTCGCCTCCAGCAGGGCTTCCTTCGAGGTCGCCCGCTCCACCCCGGCGGCGGCGGCGCGACCATCGTCGAGGTTCGGGCTCCAGGCGATCACCCGCATGCCGAAGGCGCGCCCGATCTCGGCCACCCGCGTCCCGATCTTCCCCAGGCCCAGAACGCCGAGGGTCGCGCCGGCGAGATCGGTCCCGATCGTGCTCTGCCAGGGGCCGCCCGCGCGCAGGGTCAGGCTCTCCGGCGCCACGTGGCGCGCCAGTCCGAGGATCAGCGCCCAGGTCAGCTCCGTCGGCGGCGTCGGCCTGGAATCGGTGCCGCAGACGACGACGTTGCGCGCGCGGGCCGCCGCGAGGTCGATGGCGAGGTTGCGCATGCCGCTGGTGACGAGGAGCTCCAGCCGTGGCAGCCGTTCCAGCAGAGCCGCCGGGAACGGCGTCCGCTCCCGCATGATCACGAGGATCTCGGCCTGCGCGATCCGCGCCACGAGGTCGTCCGGGTTCGGGATGTGCTGGCTGATCGCGGAGATCGCGACGCGGTCGGAGAGGCGCGCCCAGTCCGCGAGCGCGAGGGCCGCCTGCTGGTAATCGTCGAGGATCAGGCCGGTGCGCATGGGGATGGGGTAGGCCTCGACGGGTGGAGCGTCAACGGATGCCGGGTGACGGCGCGCGGCGCCCAGTTCCTACGCCCCGGCTAGGGCCCCGAACGCCGCCGCGACGCCGGCGGCGCCGGGATCCTGGACACCGGCGAGATCCCCGGCCGCGAGGTAGCTGGAGCGGCCCGCGCCGGCGCGATCCATGCCGGCCGTGGCCTCGGCGCCGGCCCGGGCCGCCGTCGCGGCGGCCGCGAGATCGCCGCCCGTCAGGGCCTCGACGGCGGGGATCAAGGCGTCGAGTAGGGTGCGGTCGCCCGCCCGGGCGCCGCCGTACCCCTGGACGCGCGCCACGCCCTGCCCGAGAGCCTCGGGCCACGCGGCGCCGTCGGCGAGGGCCGAGGCCGTCGCGGCGAAGAAGATCGATCCGAGCACGCCGCTCGATCCGCCGACCGCGCGCCCGATCCGCTCGGCGAGCGCCCGGCACAGGGCCGCGGGCTCCGCCTGCGGCAGCCGGTCGAGATCGGCCAGGACGGCGCGGGCCGCGCCCGCGAAGGTCGTGCCGGCGTCGCCGTCCCCGACCTTGGCATCGAGGCCGTTCAGGGTGTCCTCGGCCCCGATCAGGGCCTCGGCGACGGCCCGGATCCGGGCGGCGGTGACGGCGTCGTGCGACGGCGCGAAGGCCTCGCCCGCGAGTCCCTCGGGCACCGGCCGCAGGATCGGCGGCGCGACCCGCACCGCCGCGGGCCAGGCCGGGACCGGGACTGGCTCCGACAGGGCGCGCTCCAGCGCGTCGTCGAGCGGCAGGACCGACAGCGAGGCACCGTGCATGTCGAGCGCCGTCATCAGCGGCGCGGGCCCGAGCAGCAGGCCGACGCGCCGCCCCAGGTCGGTGGCGAGCACGGCGCGGGTGAGAACCTGCATCTCGAGCGCGGAGGCGGAGCCGAGATTGTTCACGAGCAGCGCCAGCCGGTCCGCACCTTCGACGGCCCGCGCGAGACGATCGGCCATCAGCTCGGCGAGGTCGCTGGCCTTCGGCAGCGCGATGCGCTCCGCGCCGGGCTCGCCGTGGATGCCGAGGCCGAGCTCGGCCTCTCCCTCCGCCAGCCGCTCGCTGCGCGGCGAGCCGGGGATCGTGCAGGTGGAGACCGCGATGCCGAGCGACTTCGCCGCCCCGGCCGCCCGGCGGGCGAGCGACGCCACGGTCTCGAGCGGTTCCCCGGCCTCCGCGGCGTGACCCGCCACCTTGTGGACGAACAGCGTCCCGGCGACGCCGCGCGGCTGCTTGGCGTCCGGCAGCGCGATGTCGTCCGCGACGATCACGGTCTCGACCCTGTGGCCCAGCGCCCGGGCGCGCTCGGCGGCGAGCCCGAAATTCAGCCGGTCACCCGCGTAGTTCTTGATGACGAGCAGGCACCCCGCCGGCCCCGTCACCGCGAGGATCCCGGCCAGCACCGCGTCGACGCTCGGCGAGGCGAAGACGTCGCCGCAGACAGCGGCGCTGAGCAGGCCCGGTCCCACGAAGCCCGCATGGGCCGGCTCGTGGCCGGAGCCGCCGCCGGAGATGACCGCGACCTTCCCGGGATCCGGAGCGGCGCGGAGGACGACGCGGATGCCCGGGTCGCCGTCGAGCCGTGCCAGGCGTCCGCCGCTCGCGGCGACGAGGCCGTCGACGGCGTCGTTGACCAGGGTGGAGCGGGCGTCGATGAAGTGGGCCATGGCGTGACCTTAGATGGGGCCGGTCCGCGATTCGGCGCCGGCGGATCCGCGCGCATTCTCGGCGTCGTCGAGCTCTGCTGGCAACGGTCTCCGTCCTCGCGAGCACAGCGCAGCGATCCGGCCCGCGCCACGCCGACCGAGGTCCCGCCGCCCCGGCGCGCTTCGCTGCGCGCGCGACGACGACGGTCCTGCCCGTCCCCTATTCCTTCACGGCGCCGGTGAGCGCGGAGACGTAGTACTCGACGAAGAACGAGTAGAGGATCACCAGCGGCAGCGAGCCGAGCAGCGCGCCGGCCATCAGCGACCCCCACTTGTAGACGTCGCCATCCACGAACTCGCTCACCACGGCGATGGGCACCGTCTTGTTCTGCGTCGAGGACAGGAAGGTTAGCGCGTAGATGAACTCGTTCCAGCACAGGGTCAGCGAGAAGATCCCCGCCGAGATCAGCCCCGGGAAGGCGAGCGGCAGGATGATCTTGGTGAGGATCTGCCACCGGCTGGCGCCGTCCATCAGCGCGCATTCCTCCAGCTCGTAGGGAATGGTCTTGAAGTAGCCCATCAGGAGCCACGTCGAGAACGGGATCAAGATCGTCGGGTAGGCGAGGATCAGGGCGATCGGCGAGTCGAACAGGCCGTAGGCCTGGATGATCGTGGCGAGCGGGATGAACAGGATCGAGGGCGGCACGAGGTAGGCGAGGAAGATCGCCGCCCCGACCCAGCCGGCGCCCCGGTAGCGCACGCGGACGCAGGCGTAGGCGGCGAGCACGCTCGCGAACAGCGACAGCACGGTCGCCGCCACCGACACGTACATCGTGTTCCAGAGCCAGCGCGGATACTGCGTCTCGAAGAGGAGCTTGTTGATGTGCTTGAGCGTCGGATCCACGACCCAGAACGGGTTGAACCGCTCCATGTCGATCAGCTGTTCGTCCGGTTTGATGGCCGTCAGCGCCATCCAGTAGAACGGGAACAGCAGCACGGCGAGGATGAGGAGGAGCGGCAGGTAGGTCGTCACGAGCCGCCGGGGCAGGCGCTCGAGATAGGCCATGCCCTCCGAATTGTCCGTGAGCCCGGCGGGCCGCGCCTCCAGCACGGAGTTGAGATGCGGATCGGCGTGGGCCGGCGGTGCGGGCGCGCTCATCGGTCGTTCCCCCCGGATTGCCAGGCCCTGCGCTGCAGGCCGAACCACGAGATGCCGATGGCCGCGAGCAGGAACGGCACCATGGCGGTGGCGATGGCTGCGCCCTCGCCGAGCGTCCCCGAGAGGATGCCGCGCTGGTACGACAGGGTCGCCATCAGGTGGGTGGCGTTCACCGGGCCGCCGCGCGTCATGGCCCAGATCAGCTGGAAATCGGTGAAGGTGAACAGCACCGAGAAGGTCATCACGACCGCGATGATCGGGGTCAGCAGCGGCAGGGTGATCCGCGAGAAGATCTGCCAGTTGGAGGCGCCGTCCAGCGTCGCGGCCTCGTAGAGCGAGGGCGAGACCGTCTGGAGACCGGCGAGCAGCGTGATGGCGATGAACGGCACGCCCCGCCAGATGTTGGCGAAGATCACGCAGGCCCGCGCCATGGCGGGATCGCCGAGGAAGTCGATGTTGCCGTCGATCACCCCGAGATGGCGCAGCGACCAGGAGATGATCGAGAACTGGCTGTCGAAGATCCACCAGAACGCGATGGCCGACAGCACGGTCGGCACAACGAACGGGATCAGCACGATCGACCGGATGATCGACTTGAACGGCATGTTCTTGTTGAGCAGCAACGCGAGGTAGAGCCCGACCCCGAACTTCACCACGGACGCCACCGCCGTGTAGAGGCAGGTGTTGAACACCGAGAGCCAGAAGACGTCGTCGTCCCAGAGCCACTCGTAGTTCTCCAGGCCGACGAAGACCCCGTCTCGGCCGATCCGCGCGTTGGTGAAGGACAGCCAGATGCCCTTCAGGAGCGGGTAGGCCAGGAACAGGCCGAGGATCAGCGCCGTCGGCAGCATGAACCAGAACCCCGCCCAGCCCCGGCTGGCGCGGACGCGCTGCCAGGCCGAGCGGGTGGGGATTGCGGCCGGGGCGGGCTGCGTCAGGGCCGTGTGCGCCATCGTCTCGCCTCCGGCGGGTGCGGTCAGGTGTTCCGGAAGATGCGGGTGGCGGCGCGCTCGGCGTTCTTGATGGCGCCCTTCACGTCCTCGCGGCCGGTGCAGTGACTGGCGAACATGTCGACGATCACGAAGTCGGCCAGCACCGCGGCGATCCGCTCGCTCACCGGCGCGAGGCCGCCCGCCGCCAGGGAGCGCCGTCCCGCCTCGGCGAAGACCGCGTTCTTCGGGTCGCTCGTCCAGATCGGGTTCTTCGGATAGTTCGACAGCGGCTCGCAGAGGTAGCCCTGGGCCGCCTCCAGCCAGGGATTGTAGTTCGCCGCCTCCATCATGAAGGCGATGAAGGCCTTACAGGCGTTCGGCGCCTTGGAGTACTTGAAGGCCAGGATCGGGAAGGCGAGCTGGAACTCGGTGGGCTTGCCGACCGGGCCGATCGGCCAGACCGCGTGGTCCATGTCCTCGGCGAGCTTCGGGTTGTCCTTCTTGGCCGCCGCGTAGATCGAGATGCCGTTGTTGGTCAGGTACAGGTCGCCGGCCAGGAACGCCTTGTTGTTCGACGAGTCGTTCCACGACACCGTGCCGGGCACGAAGGTCTCGTACAGGGACTTGACGTATTCGAGCGCCTTGGCGGTCTCGGGCGAGTTGATGACGATCTTCTCGTTGGCGTCGACGAGGTTGCCGCCGTGCGACCAGAGCGCCCAGTGGCACCACGTGTTGCCGTCGCCGGTCGCATGGCCGAGGGCGAAGCCGGCGGGCGTGTTGTTCTTCTTCAAGCCGCGGCAGAGTTCGAGGAAGCCCGCCGTGTCGGTGGGGAACTTGTCGAACCCGGCCTTCTTCATCGCCGAGATGCGGTAGTTCGGATAGCCGCCGTTGAACGCCACGGGGATCGCGATCCACTTGCCCTTGACCTTGCCGTAGGCCTCGGCCGACGGGAACCAGGGGCCGTACTTCTTGCCGAGGGATTCCGCCACGTCCTCGAGCGGCAGGCACTTGTCGGGGAAGAGCGCCGGGAACGAGAACAGACCCCAGACCATGTCGGGCCCTTGGCCCGTGTTGGCGGCGACGGACGCCTTGGGCTGGATGTCGTCGAACGACTCGTTGGTCACCGTGACCTTGACGCCCGTCGCCTTGGTGAAGGCGTCGACGAGCTTCATGAAGGCCTCGTCCTCGGCCGGCACGAAGCGCTTCCAGCGCAGGAGCGACAGGCTCGCCCCCGGCTCGGGCTTCCACTCCGCGTTCTGCGCCCAGGCCTTGGCGAAGCCGAGGAGGTCGCCGCCGGCGGCGAGGCCTGTCGCTGCGGCGCCCGCGAGGAGGGACCGGCGATCGAGAACGGACATCGTTTCTTCTCCCTCGGTGATCGTGATCCTGGAGGCGCCGCGCGCCTCGAATCCGCGTCGGATCCGACGCGGGTCAGTTCGGCAGGCGACGGCCGGTCTCGGCGTCGAAGAAGTGCACGCGGTTCGGCCGCAGGGAGATCGTCTCGCCCGGCCGCTCGCGCACGCGCTCGCGCAGCACGCAGGTGAGGTCCTGGCCCCCGGCCCGCACCGCCAGCATGGTCTCGGAGCCGGTCGGCTCCACGACGACGACCTCCGCGGCGATCCCCTCGGGCGCGAGGTCGAAATGCTCGGGGCGGACGCCCAGGATGAGCGGCCGACCGTCGACCCCAGAGGGCGCGTCGGCGAGCGGGATCGACAGGCCGGTCTCGGTGGTGAAGGTCAGACGCCCGTTCGCCCGGACCTTGCCGGGCATGAAATTCATGGCCGGCGAGCCGATGAAGCCGGCGACGAACAGGTTGTCGGGCCGGTCGTAGAGCTCGAGGGGCGGCCCGATCTGCTCCACGACCCCGTCGTGCATCACCACGATCCGGTCGGCCATGGTCATGGCCTCGATCTGGTCGTGGGTGACGTAGATCGTCGTCGTCTTCAGGCGCTGGTGCAACTCCTTGATCTCGGTGCGCATCGCCACGCGGAGCTTGGCGTCGAGGTTGGACAGCGGCTCGTCGAACAGGAAGACCTGCGGGTCGCGCACGATCGCCCGGCCCATGGCGACGCGCTGGCGCTGGCCGCCCGAGAGCTGGCGCGGGTAGCGGTCCAGCAGGGGAGCCAGCCCGAGGATCTGGGCGGCCTTGTTGACCCGGAGATCGATCTCGGAGGCCGGCGCCTTCCGGATCCGCATCGAGAACGCCATGTTCTCGCGGACGGTGAGATGCGGATAGAGGGCGTAGTTCTGGAACACCATGGCGATGTCCCGCTCCTTGGGCGGCACATCGTTCACCACGCGCTCGCCGATGCGGATCTCGCCGCCGGAGATGTTCTCGAGCCCGGCGATCATCCGCAGGAGCGTTGATTTCCCGCAGCCCGACGGGCCGACCAGGATCACGAATTCACCGTCCCGGATATCCACCGACACGCCGTGCAGGACATTCGTCGATCCGAAAGCCTTGCGAACCTCGCGGATTCCCACCGAGGCCATGCTTCCTCCCGATCAAGGCCGCTCTGTCGGCGGCTCTAGGGCAGTAGTACAAATGAGGGTTCGCGGGAAAGCAAGCCGGCCTCCTGGCAAAGCTGCAGATAATCTTGGATCTGTCAGGCGAGCCCCCCGGCGCCCGTGACGAGCGCGGCCCGGTGAAACTTCCGGCGGGATGACGGGCGGCGCGGAATGCTATGGGATCGCGCGCCGGCCGCGGTCCCGGAACCGGGCCCGTCGCGCGCGGACATCTCGGGGTCACACATTCAGGGGCATGAGCACATGTCGTTATCGGGCCTGACCGCGCGGGAGATCCTGCCCGCCGACGGATGCCGGGGCGCCCTCGTGGGCCGGGTGTGGCGGCCGGACGTGGCCGGTCCGAGCGTCGTGGCGATCCGCGCCGACGCGGACGGTGCGGCCCGAATCGTCGACGTTACCGCCGCCTTCCCCACCGTCAGCGACCTGTGCGAGGCCCGAGACCCCGCCGCCGCCCTGCGCGGCGCCCAGGGCGAGGACCTCGGCAGCCTCGACGCGGTGCTGGCCAACACGCCGCCGGACGCGCGCGACGCCACCAAGCCCTGGCTCCTGGCCCCGGTCGACCTCCAGGCCCTGAAGGCGGCGGGCGTGACCTTCGCCACCTCGATGCTGGAGCGGGTGATCGAGGAGCGCGCACGCGGCGATCTCGCCGCCGCGGCGGCGATCCGCGCCGAGGTCGAGCGCCTGGTCGGGCACGACCTGCGCCGGTTGAAGCCCGGCTCGCCCGAGGCCATGGCCCTCAAGGAGGTGCTGGTCGCGCAGGGCGCCTGGAGCCAGTATCTGGAGGTGGGCATCGGCCCGGACGCCGAGATCTTCACCAAGGCGCAGCCGCTCTCGGCCGTCGGCTGCGGCGCGGATGCGGGCCTGCACCCGGACTCGCACTGGAACAACCCCGAGCCCGAGGTGGCGCTCGCGGTCGCCTCCGACCAGCGGATCATCGGGGCGACGCTCGCCAACGACGTGAACCTGCGCGACTTCGAGGGCCGGTCGGCGCTGCTCCTCGGGAAGGCCAAGGACAACAACGCCTCCTGCGCCGTGGGGCCGTTCCTGCGCCTGTTCGACGGGACATTCGGCCTCGACGACGTGCGCCGCACGACCGTGACCCTCGAGGTGACCGGCACGGACGGCTTCCGGCTGGAGGGCACCTCGCCGCTCTCCGAGATCAGCCGCGACCCGGAGGAGCTGGCGGAGGCGCTGATGGGGCGGACGCACGACTACCCCGACGGCGCCCTCCTCCTTCTCGGCACCATGTTCGCGCCGATCCAGGACCGGCACGGGCCGGGCCTCGGCTTCACCCACGCCGACGGCGACCGCGTCGTGGTGGCGAGCCCGGAACTCGGCAGCCTCGTCAACCGCATGCGCCGCTGCGACGCCTGCGAGCCCTGGACCTTCGGCGCCCGCGCGCTCATGCGGAACCTCGCCGCGCGCGGGATTCTGTGACAGAGCGGCCACCGGACCGAGCCCCGAGATGATGCCGATGACCGACACCGCCTTCCTCGACCGCCTCGCCGCGATCGTCGGACCGTCCGGTCTCGTCACCGGCGCGGAGCTGCGGGGACGCTCGGCTAATTGGACGCGCCCGACCGAGCCCTGCGCCGCGCTGGCGCTGGTCCGCCCGCGCAGCACGGAGGAGACCGGCGCCGTCATGGCCGCCTGCCACGCGGCGGGCGTCGCGGTGGTCCCGCGGGGCGGCGCCACCGGCCTCGTCGACGGAACGCTCTGCCAGCCCGACGAGATCACCCTGTCGACCGAGCGCATGACCGGCATCGAGCCGGTGGACCCGCTCGGCATGACGGTGGTGGTCGGCACCGGCGCGACCCTCGAGAGCGTGCAGGACGCCGCGTCCGCGGCGGGCCTGTTCTTCCCCCTCGATCTCGGGGCCCGCGGCTCGGCGACGATCGGCGGCGCGATCTCCACCAACGCGGGCGGCCTGCGGGTGCTGCGCTACGGCATGATGCGCGAGATGGTGCTCGGCCTGGAGGCGGTGCTCGCCGACGGCACGGTCGTGTCGTCGATGCGGCCGCTCATCAAGAACAATACCGGGCTCGACCTCAAGCAGCTCTTCCTCGGCACCGAGGGCACGATGGGCATCGTCACGCGGGCGGTCATCCGCCTGCGGCCGGAGCCCGCCGGCTACGCGACGGCGCTGATCGCGTGCCCCGGGGTCGACGACGGCGCGCGGGTGCTGCGGGCGGCGCAGAGCGCCTTCCAGGGGCGTGTCTCCTCGTTCGAAGGCCTGTGGCCGGACTTCTACCGGCTGATGACGGCACCCGGGCGCGCGACCCCGCCGCTGGGACCGGACTACCCGTTCTACGCGATCATCGAGGTCGAGTGCGTCCCCGAGGAATCGGACCGGTTCCTCGGCCTGCTGGAAGGGCTGATGGGAGACGGCACGATCCTCGACGCCGTGGTCGCCGCCTCGGAGGAGCAGCGCCGTGGCATGTGGCGGATCCGCGACCGCGTCGAGCACCTGAACGCCGACGGGATCGACCGGGCCTTCGACGTGAGCGTGCCGCTCGCGCGGATGGACGGCTACGTCCGCGGCGCGCTCGACCGGCTCGCGGCGATCCCGGGCTGCCGGGCGGTCGTCTACGGGCATATCGGCGACAACAACCTCCACTGGAACACCACCCGCCTCGACGCCGCCGGCAACGCGGCGATCGATGCGGCGATCTACGAGCCGCTGGCGGAGCTGAACGGCTCCGTCTCGGCGGAGCACGGGATCGGGCTCGAGAAGCGGGCCAAGCTGAAGCTGTCACGCTCGCCCGAGGAGATCGCCGTCATGCGGCTCGTGAAGCGGGCGCTCGATCCGGACAACCGGCTGAACCCGGGCAAGATCTTCTGAGGGCTCCGCCGTGGCGATCCGTCTGGCGGTGCGCCTGACGCCGCGCGGGGGGCGCGACGCCGCTGAGGGCTGGGCCCGGGACGAGAAGGGGCAGCCCTACCTGAAGGTCCGCGTCGCCGCCCCGCCGGTCGAGGGCGCGGCCAATGAGGCGCTCGTCGCGCTGATCGCCAAGGCGCTGAAGGTCAGCCGCGGCTCGGTCCGCATCGTGACCGGCGAGCAGAGCCGGCTGAAGATCCTGGAGATCGACGGCGTCGCGCAGGCGGATCTGGATCGCGTGTTCGGTTCGCCGTGAGCGCTCGCCTACGTCTTTGCGAGCGCAGCGAAGCAATCCAGTGTTGCGCGCGATCGGAGGCCTGAGGCGCGCCTGGATTGCTTCGCTGCGCTCGCAAGGACGGAAGAGCCTGAACGTCAGCCGCTCTCGGACGATGCGTCCCACCTTCCGCGACGCATCGTCCATCGACTGATCGATCAGAACGCGACCTTGTCGCCGCCCTTCAGCGCCAGCATCTCGCGCGCCTCGTCGGGCGAGGCGACCGCGAGGCCCAGCCCCTCGATGATCGCGCGCACCCGCCGGACCTGCGCGGCGTTGGTCTCGGCGAGCTTGCCCGGACCGTCCCAGAGGCTGTCCTCGAGGCCGACGCGGACGTTGCCGCCCATCGCGGCCGCCATGGCGGCGATGTTCATCTGGTTGCGGCCCGCGCCCAGCACCGACCAGCGGTACTGATCGCCGAATAGACGGTCGGCGGTGCGCTTCATGTGCATCACGTCGTCCGGATGCGCGCCGATCCCGCCCTGCAGGCCGAAGACCGTCTGGATGAACAGCGGCGCCTGCACCAGCCCGCGGTCGAAGAAGTATTTCAGGTTGTAGAGATGCGCGGTGTCGTAGCACTCGAACTCGAACTTCGTCCCGTTCGGGCCGCAGGTCGTCAGGATGTGCTCGATCTGGCCGAACGTGTTGCGGAAGATGATGTCCTTGTTGCCGAGATAGTCCCGCTCCCACTGGTGCTTCAGGTCCTTGAATCGGTCGAGCATGCCGAACAGGCCGAAATTCATCGAGCCGAGGTTCAGCGAGGCGACCTCCGGCTGGAAGGTCGCGGCCGGGCGCACACGCTCCTCGATCGACATGGTCGGCGCGCCGCCGGTGGTGATGTTCACCACGCAGTTCGTGCGCTGCTTGATCACCGGCAGGAACTTGGCGAAGGCCTCGGGTGTCTGGTCGGGCTGGCCGTTCTCCGGGTTGCGGGCGTGCAGGTGGACGATGGCGGCGCCGGCCTCGGCGGCACCGATGGCCGCGTCGGCGATCTCCTCGGGCGTCACGGGCAGGTGCGGCGACATGCTGGGCGTGTGGATCGCGCCCGTCACCGCGCAGGTGATGATGACTTTCCGCTGTGAGGCCATGCTCAGTCCTTCCGTGAAGCCTTGTGGGCGCGGAGCGCCGCCAGCCGCGCGTCGCGGCGGTTCATGCGTGCGGGCAGATCGGTCGGCGGTTGCCACTTGGCCAGGATCGCCTCGGTGGCCGGCGCCTCGTAGACCGAGGGTGGCGCCGGGTCGGCGGCGAGGCTCTTGTAGAAACCGGTGTAGCGCGCGCAGTAATCGGCGATGCCGCCGGGCGCGTTGAGCTCGATCGTCTCGAACGGACCCATGAAGCTCCAGCGCAGGCCGAGGCCGTCCGCGACGGTCTTGTCGAGGTCCTGCGGGGTGACGTAGCCCTCCGAGGCGAGGCGGAACGCCTCCGCCAACAAGGCGCCCTGGAGCCGGTTCAGGATGAAGCCCTCGATCTCCTTCAACACGGTGATCGGGACCTGCCCGATCTGCTCGTAAACCTGACGGGCCCGCGCCAGTGCCTCGGGCGCCGTCCACGGCGCGCCGGAGATCTCCACCAGCGGGATCAGGTGCGGCGGGTTCACCGGATGGCCGACGAGGCACCGGGCCCGACCGGGCAGATCCTCGGTGAACAGGGAGCAGCGGATCGCCGAGGAGGACGAGGCGATGACGGCCTCCCGCGGCGTCGCGGCGTCGAGGTCCGCGAAGAGGCTCCGCTTCACCTCCAGCCGCTCCGGTCCGTTCTCCTGCACGAAGGCGACGCCGTCGAGGGCGGCCGCGAGCGTGCCGGCCGCGCGGATGCGCGCCGCGGCACCCGCGGGATCCGCGCAGAGGTCATTCGCCGCCAGGGTCCGCAGCCCCTCGGCGCAGAGCGGGATCGCGGCCTCGGCGACGCCCGCCGCGGGATCGAACAGGCGCACGTCCCAGCCGGCACGGGCGAAGATCATCGCCCAGGCCCGGCCGATCAGGCCGGCGCCGACGATCGCGACGCTCTCGGTCATAGCCACAGCACCTTCCGCCTCAACTCCTGATCCTCGCGCAGGAGACGCGACTCGCCCGTCCACTGCACGCTGCCGCGCTCCAGGGCGACGGTGCGGTCGGACAGCGCCAGGGCGAGGTCGAGGTGGTGGTCCACCAGGATGATCGCGATCTCCCGGCGGAGCCGGTCGAAGGCCTCGAACAGCTCTTCCGTCACGGCCGGCGACAGGCCCTCGAAGGGCTCGTCGAGGAGGAGGAGCCGCGTGTCCCCCGAGAGGGCGCGGGCCACCGCCACCATCTGCTGCTCGCCGCCGGACAGGCGGGCCGCGTCGACGGTCCAGCGCTCCTTCAGGCGAGGGAAGAACTCGAGGACCTTCTCCTCGTCCCAGTGGATGCCGGCGCCGGTGAGCCGCCGCAGCCGGCCGAGGCCCAGATTCTCCGCGACGGTCATGCCGGCGAACAGCGCCCGCCCCTGCGGGACGTAGCCGATCCCGAGCCGGGCGATCCGGTCGGGCGACAGGCCGGCGATGTCCTTGCCGGCGAGGACGATCCGGCCGGCGGCCGGCGGCGCGGTGCCGATCAGGGTCTTGAGCAGTGTCGACTTGCCGGCCCCGTTGCGTCCGAGGAGCGCCACGACCTCGCCCCGGCGCACCGCCAGGTTCACCCCGTTCAGGATGTGCGATTTGCCGTAGAAGGTGTCGACGCCCTCCATGGCGAGCAGCGTCTCGGCCTCGGCGGCGCTGGCGCGCGGCTTCGCGGCGATCGCCGCCGTGCCCGAGCCGAGATAGACCGCCTGCACCCGATCGTCGTCCCGGGCGTCCGCGACCGAGCCGTCGACCAGCACGGCGCCGTCGGCCATCACGGTGACGCGGTCGGCGAGGCGGAAGACGCGGTCGATGTCGTGCTCGACGAGGAGCACCGGGATGTCGGCCGAGAGCGCCTTGATCAGGTCGCCGACCCGCTCGCGCTCGGCCGCCGCGAGCCCGGCGAGGGGCTCGTCGAGCAGCAGCACGCGCGGCCGCGTGGCCAGGGCCAGCCCCATGTCGAGCAGCCGCTGGCCGCCGTAGGACAGGCTGCCGGCCTCGGCCCGCTCGATGCCGGACAGGCCGGTCCAGCGCAGCAGCTCGGCGGTGTCGTCGGCGATCTCGCGGACGGCCAGCGCGTCCCGCCAGGGACTGAAATGCGCGGCGTGCCGGGCCTGCACCGCGAGGCGAACGTTCTCCTCCACGGAGAGGCCCGGGAACAGGTTGGTGATCTGGAACGAGCGGCCGATCCCGGCGCGGGTGATGGCGTGCGGCTCCAAGCCGGCAATCTCGCTTCCGTCGAGTCGGATGCTGCCGCCGCTCGGGCGGAACATCCCGGACAGCAGGTTGAAGGCGGTGGTCTTGCCGGCGCCGTTCGGTCCGATCAGGGCGTGGAGCGTCCGGTCGGCCACCGCGAAGGACACGCCGCGCACCGCCTTCACGGGCCCGAAGCTCTTCCGGATCTCGTCGGCGACCAGCACCGGGCCGTCGCCGCGCCCCTCCGCGATGAAGCGGGCCGGGACGCGGCCCGAGGCGCCGGCGCGGCGGGCCGACATGGCCGCGCCCTCGGTCGGGACGCGCCGGAACGGCTTGAGCAGCCGCGCCGCGATGCCGACGAGGCCGTCCGGCGAGAACACGATGAAGGCGACGAACAGCAGGCCGAAATACAGCAGCCAATCGGCGGTGTAGATCGACAGGAACTCGCGGAAGAGGATGTAGAACAGCGCCCCGAGCGCCGGCCCGAGGAACGAGCGCATCCCGCCGATCACCACCATGGCGAGCAGCTCTCCCGAGAAGGCGATGGAGATCGGGTCGGCCGAGGTGAAGCGGTGGCTGTAGGCCGCGAGCGCCCCCGCCAGCCCGGTGATCGTCGCCGAGATCACGAAGGCCGCGAGCTTGTAGCGGTTGGTGGCGTAGCCGAGGAATCCCGCGCGCTGCTCGTTCTCGCGGATCGCCACCAGGACGGTGCCCATGGGCGAGCGCCGGAAGCGCCACAGGGCGATCAGGACCGCGAAGGCGATACCGGACACCGCGGCGTAGTAGGCGCCGGGCTCCTGCAGCGCCGCCCAGCGGTGCAGGTTTCCGATGCCGTTCTCGCCACCGGTGAGGTCGGTCCAGCGGAACGCGATGGCGTAGAGCATCGCCGTGAACGCGAGGGTCAGGAGCGAGAAGTAGACGCCCCGCCGCCGGAGGATCAGGCCGCCGGCGGCGAGGGCCGCGAGCCCGGTGATCGCCAGGGCGCCGAGGAGCGGCAGGGCCATGTCGCCGGGGAAGAGGCGCATCTGGAGGATCGCCACCGCGTAGGCGCCGATCCCGAACCACGCCCCGTGGCCGAACGACGTGAGCCCGGTCCAGCCGACCAGGATGTTGAGGCCGAGCACCGCCAGGGCGAAGATCACCACGTCGGTGGCGGTGATCAGCGTCAGGCCGATCGCGTCGAGGGCGAAGGGCAGGACGATCAGGGCGGCGAGCGCCGCCCAGAGCTGGCGGCTCTCGCGCAGGATCAGGCCGCGCTGCGGCAGGGCGAGCGGCAGCGGCTCGGCGGTTCCGGACATGGGACGCTCTCCGCTCACTCGAACCGGGCGATGTGCTCGCCGAACAGGCCGCGCGGGCGCAGCAGCAGGACGAGCACCATGAGGGCGTAGACGGCGGCCTCGGTGGCCGGCGGGTAGGCGTAGGCGGTGAGGCCCCGGACCACGCCGACGATCAGCGCGGCGAGCACCACGCCCCAGAAGGAGCCGAGACCGCCGATCACCACGACCACGAAGGCGAAGGTCAGGATCTCGGCGCCCATGGCGGGCTGCACGCCCGTGACCGGCGCCATCATGGTCCCGGCGAGCGCCGCGAGCCCGACCGCGATCGTCACCACGGCGGTCATGTAGGGCCGGAGCGAGATGCCGAGCGCCGCGACCATGTCGGGGTTCTGCACGCCGGCCCGGACCACCCGCCCGAAGCTGGTGCGGGTCAGGAGCAGCCACAGGCCGGTGACGCAGGCGAGGGCCACGACGAGGATCGAGAGCCGGTAGCGCGAGTAGATCAGGTCGCCGATGAAGATCTGTCCGCGCAGCCAGCTCGGGATCCCGAACGGCACCGGCGCCGCCCCGAAGGCCATGCGCAGCGCCTGCTCCGCCACCATCGCGAGCCCGAAGGTGAGGAGCAGGCCGAGCGTCGGGTCGCCGCGGTAGAAGCGCCGGAGCAGGAACCGCTCGATCAGGAGGCCGAGCACCGCCACCGCGAGCGGCGAGGCGATGAGGGCGCCGCCGAAGCCGATGGTCGGCGTCAGCAGCACGGTCATGTAGGCGCCGATCGCGTAGAAGGCGCCGTGGGCAAGGTTCACGATCCCGCCGAGGCTGAAGATCAGCGACAGGCCCAGCGCGATCAGCAGGTATTGGACGCCAATCAGCAGGCCGTTGAGCACCTGCTCCAGGATGAAGACGAGCTGCATGGACGCCTCACGCCGGGAAGGTGCAGGCGTTCTCGTCGCGGGTCGTGGCGAGCACTTCCAGGCTCTCGCCGGGACCGGGCAGCGGGCCGGTCGAGGTGAAGATGTCGTAGGGGTTCTTGACCTGGTCCGCCGGCAGGGCGGTGATCGCGAACATCTCCTGCATCAGCTCGTGGTCCCAGGGGCGGAAATAGCCCTCGCGGACCTTGGCGATGTCGAACTTCGCGCCCGATTCCAGGTGCTCCACGACCTTGATCGACTCGGTCGATTTGAGCTCGTTCATCGATTGCGCGACGATCTTCATCGCCGTGTAGTCGCCCCAGCCCTGGTTCTCAGGCGGCTTCTTGTACTTGGCCTTGAAGGCGGCGACGAACTTCTTCGCCGAGGGCGAGTCGATCTGGTGGTGCCAGATCACCGGCCAGGTGCCGAGGAAGTTCCCCGGCCCGGCGCCCCAGGCCAGCGCCGTGTCGAAGCCGAAGCCGGCGACCGGGAACGGCAGGCCGAACTCGCTGTACTGTTTCAGGAAGTTGGTGATCTGCGCGCCCGCGAGGTTGCAGATCACGAGGTCCGGCTTGGCCTGACGGAGCTTGAGCAGGAACGGTGAGAAGTCGGTGAGCTCGGTCGGGATCAGATCCTCGCCGACGAGGGTGGCGTCGTTGGCGGCGAAGTACTTCTTGGCCTGCTTCAGGAGATCGTGGCCGAAGGCGTAGTCGGCGGTGAGCGCGTAGACCTTGCGCCCCTTGATCAGGCCCCGGTCGAGCAGTGCTCGGCCGCAGGCCCGCACCATCATGGTGTTCTGCGATTCGACGTGGAACATGAACCGCTTGCAGTCGGAGCCGCGCAGCGCGTCCGAGTTGGCGCCGGTGTTGATGAACAGGATCTTCTCGCGCTGGGCGACCTGGCTGATCGCCAGCGCGGAGGCCGAGTTGATCTCGCCGACGAGGCACGCCACGCGGTCGCGCTGGACCATGCGCTCGGCCTTGGCCGAGGCGGTCTGCGGGTTGACGCTGTCCTCCGACAGGAGCTCGACCTTCCGGCCCGCGATGCCGCCGGCGGCGTTGATCTCCTCCACCGCGAGCTGGGCCGCCTGCACGGCGAACTCGCCGAGCGGCCCGAGGAAGCCGGTCCGCGGCGTGAGGTGACCGATCCGGATCACCTCGGACTGCCCCTGGGAGAGCGCCGGGCTCGCGAGGGCCGGCGCGAGGAGCGCCGCGCCGCCGGCGCGCAGGAGGCTGCGGCGAGAAAGGGAATCCCCGTACCGGTCCGTCATCGTTCCGCTCCCGTGCGTGTCCTCCAGCCGGGTTGTTGTGGCGGGCTCTGACGGCCCTCACCCGAACTGTGATCACAGATCACTAGCGCGATAGTGCCGGATCCGTCTAGTGTCGGCATATGAATTCCACTTCGGCGCTGGCCGACCTGCCCCAGCTCGAGCGGCGGACCCTGTCCGACACCGTCTACGAGGCCCTGTCGGACCTGCTCGCCTCGGGGCGGCTGGCGCCGGGCGACCGGTTGTCCCTTCGGCAGAGCGCCGCGGCCCTCGGCGTCTCGGTCATGCCGGTGCGCGAGGCGGTGAGCCGGCTCGCGGCGGACGGCGTGCTGGAGGTGGCGCCGAATCGCGTGATCCGGGTGCCGGTCATGGGCGCGGCCGCGTTCCGGGCCCTGGTCGAGACCCGCATCGCGGTCGAGGGCATCGCGGTGGCGCGGGCGGCCGAGCGGCGGACGGCCGCCGAACTCGCGGCGATACGGAGCGCCGAGGCGGCCTTCCGGGCCGAGGCCGAGGCGGCGGAGCCCGACAGGGCGCGCGCCGTCCAGCTCAACCGCGACCTCCATTTCGCCATCTACGGCGCCTGCGGACTGGGACCCCTGCAGGAGATCATCGCGCGGCTCTGGTTGAAGGCGGGCCCGGTGATCAACCTGGATCTGCGCGCCCACCCGGAGCGCCTCCTCCAGGGCTTCGCTCTGCGCCGGCACGCCGAGGCCGTTTCGGCCATCGAGATCCGGGACGGCGCGGCAGCCGCGGCCGCGATCGCCGCCGACATCCGGGAAGCCGCGGAGTTCATCTTGACCCGCGGCGGATTGCGGGACGTTCAGGGAGAGGATTGATCATGGATCTGGGGATTGCCGGCCTGCGGGTCCTGGTGACGGCGGGCGCTGCCGGAATCGGTCGCGAGATCGTCGACGCCTTCCTGGACGAAGGCGCGCGCGTCTTCGCCTGCGATATCGACATAGACGCCTTGGCCGCGCTGCCGGACACCGTCGGGCGCAGCCGGACCGACGTCGCCGACCGCGACGCGGTCGCCGCGATGATGGACCAGGCGGTCGAGTTCCTCGGCGGCCTCGACGTGCTCGTCAACAATGCCGGGATCGCCGGTCCGACCGGCCGGGTCGAGGAGATCGCCCCCGAGGAGTGGGATCGCTGCCTCACGGTCTGCCTGACCAGCCAGTTCAACTGCGCGCGGCTGGCGGTGCCGCACCTCCGCCAGAGCGCCAACGCCTCGATCGTCAACCTCTCCTCGGCCGCGGGCAAGTTCGGCTTCGCGCTGCGCAGCCCCTACGCGGCCGCCAAGTGGGGGGTGATCGGCTTCACCAAGTCCCTGGCGATCGAGCTCGGCGGCGCGGGGATCCGGGTGAACGCGATCCTCCCGGGTCTCGTCGCCGGGGATCGCCAGCGCCGGGTACTCGAATCGAAGGCCCAGCAGCAGGGCACGAGCTTCGCCGACATGGAGGCGCGGGCGTTCTCGTTCGTGTCGGTGAAGGAGTACGTCACGGCGCGGCAGCTCGCCGACCAGATCCTGCTGCTCTGCTCGCCGCGTGGCCGGACGATCTCGGGGCAGGCCATTTCCATCGATGGTGACACCCGGATGCTGTCCTGAAATTAATCCAGCGCCGGAGATGCTGCGGCGGATCAATCCTCAGAGTATTGCAAGATCGAGCTCAGGGCGCCGCGACCGCGGCCGCGACGCCCGCCGCGGTAGCGGAAGACACGAGCCGGACCGCCAGCGCCGGCCCCAGGATGCGAGGAAGCGACCATGAGCGACAAACGCCGGATCACGCCCGCCGACCTGCGCTCGAAGGCCTGGTTCGACAACCCGCACAACCCGGGCATGACCGCCCTCTACTTGGAGCGCTACCTCAATTACGGGCTGACGCCGGAGGAGCTGCGGTCGGGCAAGCCCCTGATCGGCATCGCCCAGACGGGTTCCGACCTTTCGCCCTGCAACCGCCATCACGTCGAGCTCGCCAAGCGGGTGCGGGACGGCATCACGGCGGCCGGCGGCGTCGCCTTCGAGTTTCCCTGCCACCCGATCCAGGAGACCGGGAAGCGGCCGACCGCCTCGCTCGACCGGAACCTCGCCTACCTGTCGCTGGTGGAGGTGCTGTACGGCTACCCGCTCGACGGCGTCGTGCTGCTGACCGGCTGCGACAAGACCATGCCGGCCTGTCTGATGGCGGCGGCCACCGTCAACATCCCGGCGATCTCGCTGAACGTCGGGCCGATGCTCAACGGTTACTTCCAGAAGGAGCTGACCGGGTCCGGCACGATCGTCTGGAAGACGCGCGAGCGGCATGCCGCCGGCGACATCGACTTCCAGCAGTTCATGGACATCGTCGGGTCGTCGGCACCGTCCACGGGCCACTGCAACACGATGGGCACGGCCTCGACGATGAACGCCCTCGCCGAGGCGCTCGGCCTCGCGCTGCCCGGCTCGGCGGCGATCCCGGCGCCCTACCGCGAGCGCGGCCAGGCGGCCTACGCCACCGGCCAGCGGATCGTCGAGATGGTCTGGGAAGACCTCAAGCCCTCTGACATCCTGACCCGCGAGGCCTTCGAGAACGCGATCGTGGCCAACGCCGCGATCGGCGGTTCGACCAACGCGCCGATCCACATCAACGCCATCGCCAAGCATATCGGCGTGCCGCTGAGCTGCGACGACTGGGAACGGGTCGGGTTCGAGATCCCGCTGCTCGTGGACATGCAGCCCGCCGGCCGCTGGCTCGGCGAGGAGTATTTCCGCGCGGGCGGCCTGCCGGCGGTCTTCGCCGAGCTGATCGAGGCCGGGAAGGTCCACGAGGGTGCCCTGACCTGCAACGGCCGGACCGTCGGCGAGAACTACCGCGGGCGGCACAGCTGGAACCGCGACGTGATCCGCGCCTACGGCGAGCCGCTGATGGAGCGCGCCGGCTTCCTCAATCTCAAGGGGAGCCTGTTCGATTCCGCGATCATGAAGACCTGCGTGATCTCGGAGGAATTTGCCGCCCGCTACCTGCGCAATCCGAACGATCCGATGGCCTTCGAGGGGCGGGTGATCGTGTTCGACGGTCCCGAGGACTACCACACGCGGATCGACGACCCGGCGCTCGACATCGACGAGAACACCATCCTGATCATGCGCGGGGCCGGACCGATCGGCTATCCCGGCGCCGCCGAGGTGGTGAATATGCAGCCGCCCGGCGCCCTGATCCGGCGCGGCGTCACCTCGCTGCCCTGCATCGGCGACGGCCGGCAATCCGGCACCTCCGGCACGCCCGCCATCCTGAACGCGTCTCCCGAGGCGGCCGTGGGCGGCGGGCTGGCCCTGCTGCAGAGCGGCGACCGCATCCGCATCGATCTCAACCGCCGGAGCGCCGACATCCTGCTCCCGGCCGAGGAGATCGCGCGCCGGCGCTCGGATCTGGCGGCGCGCGGCGGATATCCCTACCCGGCGACGCAGACGCCCTGGCAGGAGATCTACCGCGATCAGGTCGACCAGCTCGACCAGGGCATGGTGCTGAAGGGCGCGGTGAAGTTCCAGAAGGTCGCGCAGGCCTCCGGGGTGCCGCGGGACAACCACTGAGGCCGTTACCAGAACCCGCCCGACGGGCGGACGCGGGGCTGCGACGGCCCGCGCGCCGGGCGAGGTTCGCGGCAGCCCGCGAGGCCCGGCGCAGTACAGGACTCCGGCCGCCCGCTGCCAGCGTGACACGGCGGCCGATTTGCGCCGCAGTGAATTTTGAATACATTTCCCCGCGGGTGGGCGCGTCCCATCTCGGGAGGGATCGATCGTGACGGAAGCGAGGGCGGATGCTCCGGCGCCGCGTGCAGCGGCGCGCCTCGAGGCCGGTTTGCCGCGCCGGCTGGCGGAGCAGCTCCAGGGTGAGGCGCGCTTCGACGCCTTCACGCGCGGACGCTACAGCACCGATGCGTCGATCTACCAGATCATGCCCGCCGGCGTGGTGCTGCCGCGCTCCGCCGCCGACATCGCCGCGACCCTGCGCATCGCCGCCGAGCACGGCGCCCCGGTAATCCTGCGTGGCGGCGGCACCTCGCAGAACGGCCAGCCGATCGGGTCCGGCCTCGTCGTCGACTGCTCGCGGTACTTCAACGGCGTCCTGGCCTACGACGCGGAGGCCGGAACGATCACCGTCGAGCCCGGCATGGTGCTGGAGCGCCTGAACACCCGAGTGAAGGCCGACGGCTGGTTCTTCCCGGTCGAGCCCTCGACGGCCACCCGCTGCACCATCGGCGGCATGGCGGGCAACAATTCCTGCGGGGCCCGCTCCCTGCGCTACGGGAAGATGAGCGACAACGTCCTCGCGATCGAGGCGCTGCTCCACGACGGCGAGGCCTTCGGCTTCGGCCCGACCGGAAACGCGCATCCGGGCGTGAACGGGTCGGATCGGGCCGCGGCGCTCGCCGCGCGGATGCGCGGCCTTGCCGAGGACCACCGCGCCGAGATCGAGGCGCACTACCCGAAGGTTCAGCGCCGCGTGGGCGGCTACAACCTCGATTCGCTGATCGAGGCCCAGCCGAACCTCGCGCACCTGCTCGTCGGGTCCGAGGGCACGCTGGCCGCGACCACCGCGGTGACGCTGAAGCTCTCGCGCCTGCCGACACACCGCGTGATGGGCGTGTGCCACTTCCCGTCCTTCCGGGCGGCCATGCAGACGACGCGGCACATCGTCGGCTTGGACCCGGTGGCGGTCGAGCTGGTCGACAACAACGTCCTCGTGCTCGGCGCCGATATCCCGCTGTTCCGCACGACGCTCGCCGACATCACCAAGGGCAAGCCGAACTGCCTTCTGCTGACGGAGTTCGCCGGCGACGACCTCGCGTCGCTCCGGCGCGACCTGAAGCGCCTCGACGCCTGCATGGCCGATCACGGCTTCCCAGACGCCGTCGTGGAGGTCGTCGAGCCCGCGCGCCAGAAATCCGTCTGGGAGGTGCGCGAGGCCTGCCTCAACATCATGATGTCGATGAAGGGCGACGCGAAGCCAGTCTCGTTCATCGAGGATTGCGCCGTCCCGCTGGAGCACCTCGCCGACTACACCGACGCGGTGACAGAGGTCTTCACCAAGAACGGCACCCGCGGCACGTGGTATGCCCACGCCTCTGTCGGCTGCCTGCATGTCCGCCCGATCCTCGACATGAAGGAGGCCGGTGACGTCCGGCGGATGCGGGCGATCGCGGAGGAGACCTCCGAGCTGGTGCGCCGCTACAAGGGCTCGTATTCCGGCGAGCACGGCGACGGCCTGTCGCGCTCGGAATTCGTCGAGCCGCTGTTCGGCGCGACGCTCACCCGCGCCTTCGAGACCGTGAAGGACACGTTCGACCCGGACAACCGGCTCAACCCCGGCAAGATCGTGCGGGCGCCGAAGTTCGACGATCGCAGCCTGTTCCGCTTCAAACCGGACTACGCCGTTTCGGCGCCGATGAAGACCGCCCTCGACTGGTCGGACTGGGGCGGCTTCGGCTCCGCCGTCGAGATGTGCAACAACAACGGCACCTGCCGGAAGCTCGTCGGCGGCGCCATGTGCCCCTCCTTCCGGGCAACCCGGGAGGAGCAGCACCTGACCCGGGGCCGGGCCAATTCCCTGCGGCTCGCCATCTCGGGCCAACTCGGCAAGGACGCCTTCACCAGCCCGGAGATGAAGCGCACCCTCGATCTCTGCGTCTCCTGCAAGGCCTGCCGCCGCGAGTGCCCGACCGGCGTCGACATGGCCAAGATGAAGATCGAGTTCCTGCACCATTACCACGCCCGCCACGGGCTGCCCCTGCGGGAGCGCCTCATCGCGACGATGCCGCTCTACGCCGGGGCCGCCGCGCGGCTGGCGCCGCTCCTCAACCTGCGGGACCGGTACCCGGCCCTCGCCGCCCTCTCGGAGCGCGTCGCCGGCCTCTCGGCCAAGCGCTCGCTGCCGCGCTGGCGCCGGCCCTGGAGCGAGCAGGGCGAGCCCGCCCACGCGCAGGACGTCGCGGGCGATTTCCGCGATGTGATCCTGTTCGGCGACACCTTCAACCGGGCCTTCGAGCGGGAGAACCTCGAGGCGGCCGAGCGGGTGCTTCAGGCGGCCGGCTACCGGCTGCACCGGGTCTACCCGTCCCGCGGCCGGCGCCCCCTCTGCTGCGGCCGGACCTGGCTCTCCGCCGGCCAGACCGACCGGGCGCGCCAGGAGGCGCGCCGCACCCTCGACGCGCTGCTGCCGTTCCTGCGCGCGGGGGCACGGGTCGTCGGCCTGGAGCCGTCCTGCCTGCTCACCTTCCGGGACGAGTTCGCGGCGCTCCTGCCCGGCGAAGAGGCCGCGCTGCTGGCCAAGCAGTCGTTCCTGTTCGAGGAGCTTCTGGCCGCCGACCTGACGGCCGGACGCATCGCGCTGCCGTTCGCCGATCAGGGCGGCCGGGTCGCGCACCTGCACGGCCACTGCCATCAGAAATCCTTCGGCGTCATGGGCTCGGTCGAGACGGTGCTCCGGGCGGTGCCGGGGCTCGACCTGCGGGTCATCGAGTCGAGCTGCTGCGGGATGGCGGGTGCCTTCGGCTACCGGCCGGAATCGATCGAGACGTCCTTCGCCATGGCGGAGCTGTCGCTGTTCCCGGCGCTACGCGCCGCAGGGCCCGACGACCTCGTGGTGGCCGACGGGACGAGCTGCCGTCACCAGATCCACGACGGGCTGGGTCTCCAGGCGGAACATGTGGCCCGCGTGCTGGATCGGGCCCTCGTGCCTCGACACTCCATTGCCGGGCACCTACACATAGACCACAGGTCGCACTGACCTGACGTGTGTCGGGGGACCATGAATAAAATCGAGCCCGGGATCGGCATCAGCCGCCGCTACCTCCACGACGAGGTCGCCGAGCGCATGCGCGAACTGATCCGGTCCGGTGAGATGGAGCCGAAGGCGCGGATCAACGAGAGCGAGCTGACCGAGCGCTTCGGGATCTCGCGGACGCCGCTCCGCGAGGCGATCAAGATCCTGGCGACGGAGGGGTTGCTCGAACTGCTCCCGAATCGCGGGGCGCGCGTCGCCAGCATCTCGGACGGCGAACTCGAGGAGATGATGGAGGTGATCGCCGGCCTCGAGGCGACGGCCGGTGACCTCGCCTGCCGCACGATCACCGACGCCGACATCGACGCCCTGGTGGTCGACCACGACGCGATGGTCGAGGCCTGGAAATCGGGCGACGAGGCCGGTTACTTCAGCCACAACCGGCGCATCCACGAGGGGATCATGGCGGCGAGCCGCAACACGATCCTCGCCAACATCTACGAGAGCCTGTCCGGCCGGATCCAGCGCTCGCGCTACTCCGCCCACCAGACACCCGAGCAGTGGGCCCGCGCCGTCTCCGAGCACGAGCGCATGATCGCGCTGCTGCGCGCCCGGGACGGCGCGGCGCTGGCCGTCCTGATGCGCGAGCATATCCGCGGGAAGAAGTCGGTGATCGCCGCCAATTACGGTGCGGCCGAGACCGCCTGAGCGCCTCGACCACGGTAGACCACGCCCGCGATCAGCCGGGCGTCCCGGTCATCTCGAACCAGAACGACGCGCCCGGCGTGCGGGAATCGTTCGCGTAGAGGAACGGGATGTCGGGGCCGGTGCCGCGGGCGGCGAAGACCGTCTTGACCCGAGCGCTCATCGCCGGGTCCTGGCAGATATACATCACCGGCACGGTCACCCGGAACGGCGGCGCGCCGCACAGCAGCATCGCCGCCAGAAGGTACTGCTCGTTGTACAATCGGCAGTTCCAGGCGGACGGGTAGTCGTCCGGGATGAAGATGTCGTGGATCTGCACGATCACGCCGGGTGCGAGGCGCGGCATCACCTCGAAGAAGAACACCGTCACATCCGAATTCGCGAAGGAGCGGTGCGAACCGTCGAAGAAGAGGATGTCGCCCGCCTTCAGTTCCTCGAAGATCTTCAGGTCGCAGGATTCCAGCGGGCTGCGCACGGTCCAGTTGCAGAGCGCGTCGATCTCGCGGCGGGGCATCGGATCGATCGAGGTGATCCGCGTCGGAAGGTTCAGGGTGTCGATCGCGTGCCGCGCGAAGCAGGTCGAGCAGCCCGAGCCGATCTCGAAGAACCGAGACGGGCGCTTCCAGGCCAGCATGGTCATCAGCGCGGCGCCGTCGAGGGCGGTGAACCACGTGTTGTTCCAGTGGGGCGTCGCCCCACCGGTCACGGGCGCATCATGCGGGACGCTGTGCAGCAGGTCCGCCCGCGCCTCGAGTTCCGTGAGGAAGCTGTCGTAGGCCGCGTGCGACCGGGCGAGCACCGCCTTGAGCTGGCCGTGCGGCGCCCGGCCCGGCGACCAGCGCGCGGACGGCACGACGGGGTAGTAATCGTGGACCGTGTGGCTCCAGCGGAACGCTTCCCGGCTGGCCCGGAAGATATCCACCCCCGCGCGACGGCCCGCGCTCCTGACGACGTCCTTCAGCATGATCGATCCCCGGCTCCGGATCGACAATGCCGGGACTGCAACTTATGGTCGAGTCGGGCGGAACACCTACGCAGTCCGACCTGCCGGCAGGGTTAGGGCGGGATGAAGGAACGATCCCCGGGCCGGGCCCGGATTCGGACAGGCCGTCGACACAATTATCGCGGGCGACGCGCCCCCCGCCGCTCAGGCAGCGCTCGGCGCCCGCAGTCCGGCCACCAGATCGGTGAAGCGGTCGCCCTGGACGATCACGTGGCCCCGGAGGGCCTCCGCGGCGCCGGCCTCGTCGCCCGCGATGATCGCGGCGACGATCGCCTCGTGCTCGGCCAGCGATTGCGGCAGGCGCTGGCGCACGCGCAGCTGCAGCCGGCGATACGGGGCCAAGCGGCGGTGGAGTGACAGCGCCTGCTCCGCCAGGAAGGCGTTCCGGCTCGCCCGGTACACGACGGTGTGGAACACGTAGTTCTCGGCGTAGTAGGCCTCGGTGTCCTCGGTGGCCAGGGCGGCGCGGCAGCCCTCCAGCGCGGCGCGCAGCGCGGCGGCGTCCTCGGGGACGAGCCGGCGCGCCGCGAGACGGCCGCAGGCCGCCTCGATCTCCGCCATCGTCTCGAACATGGCGAGCAGCAGGTGCGGCTCGGGCGCGCTGACGATCGCTCCCCGCCGGGGCTTCGTCTGCACGAGGCCGGTGACGGCGAGCTGCAGCAGCGCCTCTCGGATGGGCGTGCGCGAGACCCCGAAGCGGGCCGCGAGCTGGTTCTCGTCGAGTCGCGATCCCAAGGCGAGCTCGCCCGAGACGATCTCATCCTCGATTCGCTGCCGCAGCCGCTGCGCGTGGCTCATGCCGCCGTTCCCTCCCCCGATGAACGGGTCGCGCGCCGCCCCGCACTTGAGGCCGGCGGATGTTCGGCACGCGCGGACATTATGCTGGAGCATTGACAAAATATACAAGGCGGTTTTCCATGCATACAACGAGGCGCCGCACTATTGCAGCGCACAAAATTACGCCGCGTTGTTTGCGGTGCGGGAGAGCTCCATGACGCCAACTCGTCGATCGCTGATCGCGGCCACGCTCGCGGCACCGGCCATCCTGCGGTTCGGCCTGAACAGCGCGCAGGCGGCCACGACGCTGAAGCTGTCCCACCAGTTCCCCGGCGGCACGATCGACGAGGGCGATTTCCGCGACCGCATGTGCCGGAAGTTCGCCAAGATGGTCGGCGAGCGCTCGAAGGGCGCCCTGGACGTCCAGGTCTACCCGGGCTCCTCGCTGATGAAGACGAACGCCCAGTTCGGCGCCATGCGCAAGGGCGCGCTCGACATGTCGCTCTACCCGAGCCCCTATGCGGGCGGCGAGATTCCGGAACTCAATATCGGCCTGATGCCCGCCCTCGTGACGTCCTACGCGCAGGCCGTGGCGTGGAAGGCGGCCCCGGTCGGCCGCAAGCTCACCGAGATCCTGGACGCGAAGGGCATCATCCTGGTCTCCTGGGTCTGGCAGGCCGGCGGCGTCGCGAGCCGGGAGCGCGCCCTCGTGGCGCCGGCCGACGCCAAGGGGATGAAGGTCCGCGGCGGCTCGCGCGAGATGGACATGATGATGAAGGAGGCCGGCGCGGCCACCCTCTCGATCCCGTCGAACGAGTCCTACGCGGCGATGCAGACCGGCGCCTGCGACGCGGTGATCACCTCATCCACCAGCCTGATCTCCTTCCGCCTGGAGGAGCTGTCCAAGGCGCTGACCTCGGGGCGCGAGCGCTCCTACTGGTTCATGCTCGAGCCGATCATGATGTCCAAGATCGTGTTCTCGGGCCTGCCGAAGGAGCAGCAGGATCTGATCATGGCGGTCGGCACGGAGCTCGAGGCCTTCGGCCAGGCCGGCGCGAAGGAGGACGACACCCGCGTCGAGGAAATCTTCGCGAAGGCCGGCGCCAAGGTCGTCCAAGTCGACGAGAAGTCCCTCGGCCAGTGGCGTGATCTCGCCCGCAGCACGGCCTGGAAGGATTACGCAGCCAAGAACGCGAACTGCGCGGAACTGCTGAAGCTCGCGGAGCAGGTCGCGTGAGCCACGGCTTCGACGCGGCCACGGCCGCTCCGGAGGCGCGCGGGGCCGAGGAACCGCGCCTTCCGGGCCTCCTCGGCACCTTCGATCGGGGCATGCGCCTCCTGAACAAGGTGATCCTGGCCGTCGGCGGCCTCTGCCTGGTGGCAGCCTGCCTCGTCCTGACCCACAGCGTCGTCGTCCGCTACCTCCTGAAGGAGCCGACGGAGTGGCAGGACGAGATGGCGGTGTACCTCATCATCGGGGCCACCTTCCTGTCGGCGGCCGGCGTGCAGGCCAAGCGCGGGCACGTGGCGATCGAGGCCCTGACCGGCCTCCTCCCGCCCGCCGCCAACCGGGTCCGGCTCCTGCTGGCCGACATCGTCAGCCTCGCCTTCTGTCTGTTCTTCGCGTGGAAGAGCTGGTCGCTCGATCACGAGGCTTGGGTCGACGGGCAGGTCTCGCAATCGACCTGGGGGCCGCCCCTCTGGATCCCCTACACGCTGATGTCGGTCGGCATGAGCCTGCTGTGCGTCCAGTTCGTCCTCCAGATCGCCGAGGCCCTCGCCTACGGGCCCCGGGCCGCCGGCTGGGCGCAGCCCAAGATCGGGCTCGGGGCCGACGTGAATCGCGACATGCACGGGGCGGCCGAGGTCGCGCCCCGGGGACCGGACCCGATGGGTCAGACCGTTTCCGCGAAGGTTGAACGATGAGCACGGCCGCGATCGGCTTCCTGTACGCGGGCGCGACCCTTGGGGCGATGCTCTCGGGCATCCCCATCGCCTTCGCGCTGGGCTTCGTGGCGCTCGCCTTCATGGTGGCGTTCATGCCCGGGGCCTCCCTCGATACGGTGGCGCAGAACGTCTACGAGGAGATGGCCTCCATCACCCTGCTGTCGATCCCGCTCTTCATCCTGAAGGGCGCGGCCATCGGGCGGTCCAAGGCCGGCCAGGATCTCTACACGGCCATGCACGCCTGGATGCACCGCATCCCGGGCGGCCTGGGCATCGCCAACGTCTTCGCCTGCGCGCTCTTCGCCGCCATGGCGGGCTCCAGCCCGGCCACCTGCTCGGCGATCGGCTCGGCCGGCATCCCGGAGATGCGCAAGCGCGGCTACTCGCCGGGCTTCGCGGCCGGGATCATCGCGGCGGGCGGCACGCTCGGCATCCTGCTGCCGCCCTCGATCACCATGATCCTGTACGCGGTGGCGGCCGAGCAGTCGCTCGGGCGGCTGTTCCTCGCGGGCATCGGGCCGGGGCTCCTGCTCGTGGGCCTGTTCGCCGCGTGGTCGATGGTGCGCTTCCGCTCGGAATACGCCGCCGCGAAGGTGGCCCTGGAGCGCGGTGGGCCGGCCTCGCCGATCCTGGCGGACGAGCAGTACAGCATGGCGCAGCGCTTCTCGACGCTGCCGCGGGTCCTGCCCTTCGTGGTCCTGCTCACCGGCGTGATGGTGGCGCTCTACGGCGGCTACGCCACGCCGTCCGAGACCGCGGGCCTCGGCGGGCTGATGGCCCTGGCGCTGATCGCCGCGATCTACGGCGTCTGGCGGTTCCGCGACGTCACGCCGATCCTGACGGCGACGCTGCGGGAATCGACCATGCTGATGCTGATCATCGGCATGTCGCTGCTCTACGCCTACGTGATGAGCTACCTGCACATCTCGCAGTCGGCCGCCGCCGCGATCGTCGCGATGCAGCTGTCACCGTGGGTGCTGCTGGTGACCATCCTGGCGCTGGTGATCGCGCTCGGCTTCTTCCTGCCGCCGGTCTCGATCATCCTGATGACGGCGCCGATCATCCTGCCGCCGCTCAAGGCCGCCGGGTTCGACCTCGTCTGGTTCGGCGTGGTGATGACCATCACCATGGAGATGGGCCTGATCCACCCGCCGGTGGGCCTCAACATCTTCGTCATCAAGAACATCGCCCCGGACATCCCGCTCTCGGACATCATCTGGGGCACCCTGCCCTTCGTGATCCTGATGGCGGTGGCAATCCTGATCCTGTGCCTCGTGCCGGGCATCGCGATGTGGCTGCCGGACCTGCTGCTCACGACGACCCGGTAGCTCGATCCATCCGGCCCGTGCGAGGCAGGCCCCTCTCCGCCCGGAGAGGGGCCTGTCGCGTGAGGGAACGTGGTCGCGCGAGCGCCGCGTCCCGCGCAGCGGCGGCCCGCGTCGGCGCGCTGGCCGGCGCGACCGGAGCCGCCTATGGCAGCGCGCGCGCCGCCCCGCCCCGATCCCGAGCTTCGGACCGAACCATGAGCCTCGCCTCCGTGCGCGCCTTCTTCGCCGAGAAGGCGCCCGACATCGCGGTCATCGTGCTGGAGACCAGCACCGCGACCGTTGCCGAGGCGGCGGAAGGCCACGGCGTCGCCCCGGCCCAGATCGCCAAGACGCTCTCGATCCGGGTCGGCGATCAGGTCGTCCTGGTGGTGACGCGCGGCGACGCGCGGCTCGACAACCGGAAGGCCAAGGCTGCCTTCGGCGGCAAGGTGCGGATGCTCGACCTCGGCGAGGTCGAGGCGCTCACCGGCCATCCGGTGGGCGGCGTCTGCCCCTTCGGCCTGTCGACGCCGCTGCCGGTCTACTGCGACGTCTCGCTGCGGGCGTTCGACGAGGTGGTGCCGGCGGCCGGCAGCACCCACAGCTCGGTGCGGATCGCGCCGGCTCGGATGGCCGCGCTCACCGGCGCCGCCTGGATCGATGTCTGCGCGCTGCCAAGCTGAGCGGCGTGGCCAGCGCCATTCCCGCTCCGCACGAGGCGCGGATCCCCTCTCCCGCGCGGGAGAGGGACAGGGTGAGGGATCAGGTCTCTCCGGACGAGGCGCGCGCCGTCGACGGAGGATCGCGCTCTTGATCCTGAACGTTCTCGTCCCTCACCCCAACCCTCTCCCGCCCGGGAAAGGGGGCATGGCGCCACTGTCTCGACACCGAAGACGCCTTCTATCCGGACCGTCGCAACACCCTCCGGTGCGGCCCTAGCGCCCGGTCCAGTTGGGCGGGCGCTTGCCGAGGAACGCCTCCATGCCCTCGCGGAAATCCTGGCTCATGTAGCACATGAGGATCAGGTCATCGCCGGGATGCGGCGCGCCCTCGGCGCCGGCCTCCTCCTCGGCGAGCCGCCGCAGACCCTCCTTGGTCGCCTGCATGGTCAGCGGCGCGTGGTTGGCCAAGAGCTGGGCCAGCGTATCGACCCGCTCCGTGAGCGCGATCCGATCGTCGACCACCTCGCCCACGAGGCCGATGGCGAGCGCCTCCTCGGCGCCGACGAGGCGGGCGGTGAAGATGATGTCCTTGACTCGCGCCGGGCCGATCAGGCCGGAGAGCCGCTTGAGGTTGCCCTGGCTCAGGCAGTTGCCGAGGGTGCGGGCGATCGGGAAGCCGAAGCGGGCATCGCGCGTGGCGATGCGCAGGTCGCAGGCCGCCGCGATGGCCGCGCCGCCGCCGGTGCAGGCCCCGGCGATCGCCGCGATGGTCGGCACCCGCAGCCGCTCCAGGGAGCCCAGCACCCTGTCCATGAAGCGCTCGTAGCCCAGCGCGTCCTCGGCGGTGCTGAAGTCGCGGAACTGGGCGATGTCGGTCCCAGCCGCGAAGGCCTTGTCGCCCGCGCCCGTGATGATCAGCGCCTTGACCGCCGGGTTCGCGGCGATCGCCTCGCAGCAGGTGATCAGGCCCTGATACATCGCGAAGGTCAGCGCGTTGCGCGCCTGCGGACGGTTCAGGACGATGCGGGCGATGCCGGCCTCGTCGGCGGTGAACAGCAACTCGTCGGTCGCGGGCTTGGCGGTCATGCGCGGGTCTCCGGGTGGCGGCGTCAGGCCGCGGTCTCGCGGACCACGCCCCGCGCGATCAGCGCGTCGATCTCGGCCGGCGCGTAGCCGGCCTCCGCCAGGATCGCGCGGGAATGCTCGCCGAGCAACGGGGCCGGCCCGTGCACGCGTCCCGGCGTCTCGGAGAACTTCACCGGCAGGCCGAGCGTCTTCATGCGGCCGACCCGCGGGTGATCGACCTCGACCACCATCTCGCGGGCGAGGGTCTGCGGGTCCCGGTGCATCGCGTTCACGTCGAGGACCGGGCCGGCCGGGACGCCGCCGGCTTCCAGCCGGGCGAGCCACTCGGCCGAGCCGTGGGCCCGGAAGATCGGCGCGAGGGTCGCGGCGAGTGCGTGCCGGTTGGCCATCCGGTCGCGGTTCAGCGCGAAGCGCGGGTCCTCGGCGAGGTCGTCGGCGCCGATGGCCTTCAGCAGGCGCAGCCAGTTGGTCTGGTTGGCCGCGCCGATCGTGATCCAGCCGTCGGCGGTCTCGAAGGCCTCGTAGGGGGCGTTCAGCGGATGGGCCGAGCCCATCGGCCCGGGCGCGACCCCGGTCGCCATGGCGATGGCCGACTGCCAGTAGGTGTGGGTGATGCCGGCCTCGAACAGCGACGTGTCGACCGCCTGGCCCCGGCCCGTGCGGAGCCGGTTCGCGTAGGCGGCGAGGATGCCCATGGCGGCCAGGATGCCGGCGGTGATGTCGGTGACCGGCGGCCCGCACTTCATCGGCGGACGCCCGGGCCCCTCCCCGGTCACCGACATGAGGCCGCTCATGCCCTGGGCCACGAGGTCGAACCCGGCCCGGTCGGCGTAGGGACCGGTGCGGCCGAAGCCGGAGAGCGAGCAGTAGACCAGCTCCGGGAACTCGACCTTGAGGGTCTCGTACCCGATCCCGAGGCGCTCCATCGTGCCGCCGCGGTAGTTCTCGATCAGGGCGTCCGCGCCCTTGAGCAGGCGCCGCAGGACCGCGACGCCGTCCGGATCCTTCAGGTCGAGGCTGAGTCCGCGCTTGCCGCGGTTCATCATCATGTAGGCCGCGCTCTCGCCCTCGAGGGCGGGCGGGACGGTGCGACGGGTGTCGTCGCCCTCCCTCTTTTCGACCTTGATCACCTCCGCGCCCATGTCGGCGAGCATCAGCCCGCAGACCGGCCCGGCCATGATGTGGGCGAGTTCGATCACCCGCATCCCGGCGAGGGGACCCGACCGCTTCATCGTCTCCGCCATCGCGCGCTACTCCCCGGCCGGGACGGTGGCCGCGGGGCCGACCGGCGGCGTGACGGGATCCACGAATTCCCGCTCAGGGTGCATCGTGAAGGCCAGCGCGGCGCCGAGCAGGCACAGGCCGATCGAGCCGACGAACGGCAGCGTCCAGCTCCCGGTCACGTCGACGATGACGCCGAAGACGATCGGCGAGACGATCGCCGCCACCGCCGAGCCGGTGTTCATCAGCCCGCTGGCGGTGCCGGCGTATTTCGGCGCGATGTCCATCGGCACCGACCAGATCGGTCCGATCACCAGTTCCGCGAAGAAGAAGCCGGAGGACAGCAGCAGCGCCACGAGGGTCAGGTCCCGGGTCATGAACACGCCCGCGAGGCTCGCGGCCGCCCCGAGGAAGCCGATCACGATCACCGACAGGCGCGCGAGCTTCACCTTGCCGGTGCGGTGCAGGATCGAGTCGCTGAGCAGGCCGCCGACCGTGTCGCCGACGACGCCGGCGAAGAACACGCCCGAGGCGAACAGGGCCGAGTTCTTCAGGTCGAGGCTATAGTTCTCCTTGAAGAAGCTCGGCAGCCAGCCGAGGAAGAGCCACAGCGTCCAGCCGTAGCAGAAATACGTGACGGTGACCGGCAGCATCCGGCGCGTCAGGGCACCCCACGGCACGCTCTGCTTCGCGCCGACCTGGCGGGGCGGCGGCAGCGTCGCGAGCTCGGCCTCGGTGATCGCCGGATGCTCGGATGGGTCGTCGCGGAAGTACAGCCACCAGATCGCGACCCAGACGAAGCTCACCGCGCCGAGGATGACGAAGCTCGTCCGCCAGCCGAAATGGTAGATCAGGAACGCCACGATCGGCGGCGCCACCGCGTTGCCGAGCCGCGCGAAGGCGTGGGTGATGCCCTGCGCGAAGCCGCGCCGGCCGGGCGCCGTCCAGTTCTGCATGGCGCGGGTCGCGGTCGGGAAGGTCGCGCCCTCGCCGAAGCCGAGCAGCACCCGGGCCATGAACAGGCTGACGAGTCCGCCGACCATGCCGGTCAGGATGGTCGCCGAGGCCCAGATCACGCCGCAGGCGAGCAGCGTGCGCCGGGCGCCGAACTTGTCGCCGACCGAGCCGCCGATCACCTGGAAGATCGCGTAGGGGTACGCGAAGGCCGACAGGATCAGACCGAAATCGGTCTTCGACATGCCGAAATCGCGCATGATCTCCGCACCGGCCGTGGCGATGTTCACCCGGTCCAGATACGTGATGAAGTACATCAGACAGAGCAGGCCGAGCACGCCGTTCGTGGCGCTGAAGCGCTTCGACATCGACCGTTCCTCCCATGGGGGCGCCGCCTCGCGCGGTCGCCGGGCACCTCGGCTCTCGGACCGGGCGCTCTTTCGTAATGCATTATTCAAACGCGTCGCGCGGCGGAACGCAACCGCCGACGTGCATCCGGCACGTGAATTCATTCCACGGGGTGCAACTGAAAACGGGGGCCGCCCGGGCCCCCGTATCGTGTCGGTCGTCGCCGGGAGGCGCCGCGGCGCCGGTCAGGCCGTCGCGGGGCGGAGCTGACCCTGCTCGGCCTCGGTCGGGGTGCCGATCGCCTTGCCGAGCGCCTTGCCGCGCGGCCCGACCCAGCTCCCGACCCACTTGCGCTGCCAGAGGGCGAGGCAACCGAGCACGATCGCGGTGAAGACGGCGTAGCCGACGAAGCCCAGCGAGAACGAGCCGGTATACTGCTTCGACAGGCCCATGACGTTCGGCAGGATCGCGCCGCCGAGCGCGCCGATCTCGCCGATCATCGAGCCGGCCACCGCCGTGTTGGTGGGCCAGCGCAGCGGGACGAGCTGGAACAGCGCGCCGTTGCCGGCGCCGAGCGCCGCGAAGCACAGCATGAACAGGAGCGTCGTGAGCGCCAGCGACGGGGTCGCGGTCAGCGAGAGCAGGGTCGCGATCGCCGCCAGCAGCACCACCGACAGCACCGCGATGCCGCCCATCCGGTCGGCGAAGTAGCCGCCGACGATCCGGATGCCGGAGCCCATGAAGGCCGCCAGCATCGTCAGCCGCCCGGCCTCGACCTTCGTCACCGCGAACTGCTCGTAGAAGAAGGTCGGCAGGAAGTTCGACAGGCCGATGAAGCCGCCGAAGGTGATCACGTAGATCAGCGAGAACGCCCAGCCATCCTTCGTGAACAGGCAGGAGACGTGCTCCTTGAAGGACTGGTGCTCGCAATCCGGCGGCTCCTTGGCGAGCACGATCATGACCGCCAGCGGCAGCAGCATGACGAGGCCCGCGAAGGCGTAGGTGGTCTGCCAGCCGTAGGCCTGGGCCAGCGGCGGAGCGAACAGCACGGCCAGCACGGTGCCGGAATTGCCGGCGCCCGCGATGCCCATCGCCAGCCCCTTATGTTCCGGCGGAAACCAGCCGGAGCCGAGGGAGAGCGCGACGCCGAAGGACGCGCCGGCGATGCCGAGCAGCACGCCCATGGCGAGCACGTCGTTGTAGGAGGAGACGAAGAGATAGCCGTAGGCCATCGCCAGCATGATCACGACCATCTCGGTGATCGCGGCGTTCTTGCGGCCGATATACTGGGCCAGGACGCCGAGCGGGAAGCGCATCAGCGCACCGGCGAGGATCGGTAGCGAGATCATGAAGCCGGTCTGGGCCGGCGTCAGCTTGTAGGTCTCGGTGATGAACGGGCCCATGGCGCCGTTCAGGACCCAGATGGCGAAGCAGAAATCGAAGTAGAGGAATGCCGCGAACAGCGTCGGGGGGTGACCCGACTTCATCACCGTTTTGAAGCTGGCCATAGCTGGTGCTCGTCGTAAGTGGGCGAACCGCCGTGCGGTCGCTCATGCCGGGGATCCGGACTCACACCGTCCGCTGTTTGGAGCGTCGTTGCTCCGCCGCCGCAGCAGGCGCGGCTGACTGGGCAATGCAGCAAGCGTGCCATCCCGGACGGACGCCCGCCGACCGGATCGCTCGGCCGTCGCGGCGCCGCGGCCGAACCGCGTTCCGCCAAGTCGCTGGCGCCGAGTCGCTGCCGCTCGGCGAGGCAGGCGTGCCGAGTAAACGGGCGCTCGCCCGGCGCCCTCACGGATCGGTGAGCGGCGCGGCCGAAATCGTTGCTGCACGAGGGCAACACACGCGGCGAGAAACGACCCGGAAGACCCTGTAAGTTGCCCTCGATGACCGTCGGCAACTTGGCGGTAAAGCGCGACCTTTGCTAAGCCCCGGGATGAGCTGTGCCGCGACTTCGTGCCGGCCTGCTCGCCTGCGCGTCGCGGCAAGCCCCGGCGACGCCTCCCGAGGAATTCGAACCATGTCCGCCCCGATCCGTCGCCTTCTCCTGGCCGGCTTCACGGTCCTCGCCCTCGCCTCCGCCGCGCACGCCCAGGGCCGCGGCCCCGTGGGCGATGCCGGGATCGACGGGTTCGGCGACGACAATCAGCTCTACCAGGATCAGAACGGCGCGCTCTACGTGCGTCGCGGCGGCCGCTACCTGCCCTATACCGGCCGCACCGACTTCGTGCGCCCGGCCCCCCCGCCGCCCGCCGCGCAGGTCCCGGTCGCGCCGCCGCCGGCCGCCAACCTGGAGACGGACCCGACGGTCCCGGCACGCCCGGGCAGCGCGCCTGCGGCCGAGGGGCTCTCGCCGCTGGAGGCCGCCAAGGCCAAGGCCGTGCTCCGCGCACCCGACAACGAGCCGATCGACTACGCCAAGATCTACGGCCCGATCACGGACGACGTGTTCCCGGTCCAGGCGTTCAATTACAAGAAGATGAACCCCGCCTTCCTCCGTCAGGAGATCGCCTATCACGGTCCCTACGAGCCGGGGACGATCATCGTCGACCCGCGGGCCCACCAGCTCACCCTGGTCGAGGCCAACGGCCGGGCCCGCCGCTACGGCGTCGGCGTCGGCAAGCAGGGCTTCTCGTGGTCGGGCACCGCGACGGTGAATTCCAAGCAGGCGTGGCCGGACTGGTATCCGCCGAAGGAGATGATCGCCCGCAGCCCGAAGCTCGCCAGCGAGGTCGACAAGCTGCAGAGCGGTCTCGGCGTCGCCGGCGGTCTGCGCAATCCGCTCGGCGCCCGCGCCATGTACCTCTGGCAGGGCAACAAGGACACGCTGTTCCGCATCCACGGAACCCTCGAGCCCTTCTCCATCGGCAAGAGCGTGTCGTCGGGCTGCATCCGGATGATCAATCAGGACGCGATCGACCTGTTCAGCCGGGTCGGCGTCGGCAGCAAGGTGGTGGTGCTGAACTGAGGCCGGGCCGGGCCCACCGCCCGAGCGCCGCCGGTCCGGGACCGGCGGTCCGCCGGTTCAGGTCAGCCCGCGCCGGTGCTCGCCGAGGATCCGGCGGACCGTCCCGGCCTCGGACCGGTACACCAGGGTCTCGGTCTGGATCTTGTCCGGCCGGAAGCGCACGCCGCGCAGGAGAGCCCCGTCCGTGATGCCCGTGGCGGCCACGATGACGTCGCCGCTCGCGAGATCGGTCAGGTCGTATTTCCGGTCCAGATTCTCGATGCCCATCTCGGCGGCCCGGCGCCGACGGTCCGGGGTGTCGAGGATCAGGCGTCCCTGCATCTGGCCGCCGATGCAGCGCATCGCGGCGGCCGCCAGCACGCCCTCGGGCGCCGCGCCGGTCCCGAGATAGAGGTCGATGCCCGTCTCCTCGGGGCTCGCCGTGAAGATGATCCCGGCGATGTCGCCGTCCGAGATCAGGCGCACCGCCGCGCCGGCCGCCCGCACCTCGGCCACGAGGGCCGCGTGGCGCGGCCGGTCGAGGATCAGCGCGGTGATCTGCTTCGGGTCGACGCCCTTGGCCCGGGCCAGCGCCGCGATGTTGTCGGTCGGGCTGGCGTCGAGATCGACGAGGCCGGGCGGGTAGCCGGGCCCGATCGCGATCTTCTGCATGTAGACGTCCGGCGCGGCGAGGAGCGAGCCGCGCTCGGCCATGGCCATGACGGCGATGGCGCCGGGCATGTCCTTGGCGCAGAGGGTCGTGCCCTCAAGCGGATCGACCGCGATGTCGACCTCGGGCCCTTCCCCGAGACCGAGCTGCTCGCCGATGAACAGCATCGGCGCCTGATCGCGCTCCCCCTCCCCGATCACCACGGTGCCGCGGATCGGCAGGCCGTTGAGTTCGTCGCGCATCGCGTCGACCGCGGCCTGGTCGGCCGCCTTCTCGTCGCCCTGGCCGCGCAATCGGGCGGCGGCGATGGCGGCACGCTCCGTCACGCGGGCCAGTTCGAGGGCGAGCGTGCGCGGGACGCCGCGCGATGCCGGCTTGGGGGCCTCTTCCATGGTTTCCTGCCTCTGGCCGGGTCCGATCTTGGGGTCGGATCCCGGATGGATACCGTCGGATGACGGCCGCGCAGCGTATACGCCGGTTCGCTAATGCCCACTATCCTGCATCAAGCGGTGGGGGGTCACGCTACCGTATGCACTGTTATTCACGCTCGATCCGGATCAGCTGCGGCGGCTCCGCCAGCAGCCCGTCGGCGCCGATGGCGTCGAGGGCGTCGCGGATGTTGCCCTCGGTCGCCGCGTAGGTGATCAGCACCAGCGGCACCGGCCGACCGGAGCGGCCGCGCGGATCGGCCTCCGGCCCCTCGACGCGGCGCTGCAGGATGCTCTCCAGGGAGATGGATCGCTCGGCCATCCGCTGCGCGACGCCGGCCGCGACGCCCGGGCGGTCATGGACGGTGAGGCGGATGTAGTAGCCGCCCTCGTGACGCTGCATCTCCACGCGCTCGCTGGCGCGCATCGCCGCGGCCGGAACGCCGAAGGTCGGGCGGATCACGCCGCGCGCCACGTCGGCGATGTCGGCCACCACCGCGGAGGCCGTGGCCTCGCCGCCGGCGCCGGGACCGATGAGCGTGAGCTCGCCCACCGCGTCCGCGTCGATCGTCACGGCGTTGGTCACGCTCATGACCTGCGCGATCGCCGAGGATTTCGGCACCATGGTCGGGTGGACCCGCTGCTCGATGCCGGCCTCGGTCGCCTGCGCGACGCCGAGCAGCTTGATCCGGTATCCGAGCTCGTCCGCCATGCGCAGATCGAGGGGCTGCACCCGGGAGATGCCCTCGACCGACACGCCGTCGGCGTCGACGACGGTCCCGAAGGCGAGGCTCGTCAGGATCGCGAGCTTGTGCGCGGTGTCGAACCCCTCGACGTCGAAGGTCGGGTCCGCCTCGGCGTAGCCCAGGGCCTGCGCGTCCTTCAGGCAGGCCTCGAAGGTCAGCCCCTCGCGCTCCATGCGGCTGAGGATGTAGTTGCAGGTGCCGTTGAGGATCCCGTAGACGCGGGAGACCGCGTTGCCCGGCAGGCCCTCGCGCAGGGTCTTGATCACCGGGATGCCGCCGGCCACCGCCGCCTCGAAGGCGAGGGCCACGCCCTTCGCCTCGGCCTGCGCGGCCAGGGCGGCGCCGTGGCGCGCCAGCAGCGCCTTGTTGGCGGTCACCACCGGCTTGCCCGCCGCGAGCGCCGCCTCGACCACGGCCTTGGCCGGTCCCTCGGCGCCGCCGATCAGCTCGACCACGCAGTCCACGGATTCCGACCGGGCGAGCGCCACCGGATCGTCGAACCACGCGATGCCGGACAGGTCGAGGCCGCGGTCCCGGCCACGGTCGCGCGAGGAGACCGCGGTGACGCGGATGTCGAGGCCCGCCGCAGCGAAGGCGGCGCGGCGGCGCTCGACCATCCGGACCACGGACGCACCGACGGTCCCGAGTCCGGCGATCCCGAGGCGAAAGCTCACTGTCATGACCCCTTCCGTGCCCGGGCGACCGCGATGGACCGGGCGCCCGATGCGGCGCACTTCTGCAAGAATTCCGCCCCGCCCGCAAGGAATTGGCCCGGGACCGTGGGGCGTGTCACCCGGCGGTCTCCCGGTGGCGGATCGCCGTCGCCACGAGGGCGTACAGGACGACGGCGTTCAGCACATGCCAGAGCGGGTGCGTGCCGGTCGGCAGCAGCGCGCAGGCCGCCCGGTCGCCGGTTCGCGCCGCGAGCGAGATCAGGAAGAGCAGGCCGATGCTGGCGAGCCGCCGCCCGGTCCCGACGAAGCGCTCCTCCGGCCGCCGCGCGGCCGCCCAGGCGACGCCGAACAGCGCCAGCAGGGCGGGCAGGTAGTCGACCGAGCCGTTGGTGAGCCGCGCGACGTCGAGGCCGGTCAGCCCGTCGAGCAGGGGCGTGAGCGCGAATCCGAGGAGCGCGAAGCCGCCCGTCGCCGCCGCGACCCGGACCGGCGCCAAGCGCAGGAACCGCGAGAGGGCCAGCGCGAGAAAGGCGTAGATGAACAGCGCGATCGGGACGACGTCCGCGAGCATCGCCCAGTAGACCGCCAGGGTGTGGAACAGGAACGAGCCGACGCCCACCACGGCGATCAGGGCCGCCAGCCCGAGGCAGGTCCGGTCCGGCGGATCGGTGACGGCGGCGCGCCGCGCCGCGGCGGCGGCGGCCAGCAGGAAGGCCGAGTTCGACAGCGCGTTCGCGGGCTCGGCCCAGAAGTCCGGCCCGCCCCGCTCGCAGTAAGCCGACACCGGCTCGAACCAGTCCATTCGCCGACCCTACTTCCCCGTCCTTGCGCCGGGATGGCCTTGTCAGCGCGACGCGAAGCGCGGATGACGGCCGGGCGGCGACCGGAAGCGAGGCGATGCGGATCACCACCTGGAACGTCAACTCGATCAAGCAGCGGCTCCCGCACCTCCTCGGCTTCCTGGAGGAGGCGCGGCCCGACGTGGTCTGCCTGCAGGAGCTGAAATGCCAGGACGAGGCCTTCCCGCGCGCCGACATCGAGGCGGCGGGCTACGCGGTCGAGACGCTGGGCCAGAAGGCCTATAACGGCGTGGCGCTGCTGGTCCGGGCGCCGCTGGCCATGTCGGAGATTCGGCGCGGGCTGCCGGGCGACGCCGCCGACGAGCAGGCCCGCTACATCGAGGCGCTGATCTCGGGCGCGGACACCCGCCCGGTGCGCGTGGCGTCGATTTACCTGCCGAACGGCAACCCGGTGGACAGCCCGAAATACCCGTACAAGCTCGCCTTCATGGAGCGGCTGCGGCTTCACGCCCGGGCGCTGCTGGACGACGAGATCGCGGTGGTGCTGGCGGGCGACTACAACGTCATCCCGGAGGCGGCCGACGCGGCCGATCCGGAGGCTTGGCGCTCGGACGCCCTGTTCCTCGGGACGACCCGGGCGGCGTTCCGGGCGATCCTCGCCGAGGGCTACACCGACGCCCTGCGCGCCTGCGACCCGCGCGACGGGCTCTACACCTTCTGGGACTATCAGGCCGGGTGCTGGCAGCGGAATGCCGGCATCCGCATCGACCACCTGCTGCTCTCGCCCCAGGCCGGCGACCGCCTGGTCTCGGCCTCGGTCCAGAAGCACATGCGCGGGCTCGACAAGCCGTCGGACCACGTGCCGGTCACGGCGGAACTGGCGGCCGGTTAGAGCCGCGATCGGGGGGAACGACGATGATCATCTACGGCAGCAGCGTGTCGCCCTACGTGCGCAAGGTGCTCGCGGCGCTCTACGAGAAGGGCGTCGCCTTCGAGCACCGCCCGGTCGGCTTCCACGCGCAGGATCCCGGCTTCCGGGCGGCGAGCCCGATGGGGAAGATCCCCGCGATGGAGGATGCCGGGTATCGCCTCGCCGATTCGAGCGCCATCGTGGACTATCTCGAGCGGCTGCATCCGGCGCCCGCGCTGATCCCCGAGGACGCGCGGGACGCCGCCCGCGCCCGCTGGTTCGACAAGTTCGGCGAGTGCGAGCTGACCCGGCAGGTGCTGGTGCCGTTCGTCGAGCGCTTCCTCAAGCCCCGCCTGTTCAAGGTCGAGGGCGACGAGGCCCTGGCGCAGCGGACCGTCGACACGGCGCTGCCGCCGCTGTTCGACTACCTCGAATCGCAGATCGACGGGCCCTACCTCGTCGGAGGCCGGTTCGGCATCGCCGACATCGCCGTGGCGGCGCCGTTCCACAACCTGCGGCTGGCCAAGGTCGCGGTCGACGGCGCCCGGTGGCCGAAGCTCGCCGACTGGGTCGCGGCGACGCTGGAGCGGCCGTCCTTCACCGCGGCGATCGCCGCGGCGAAGAGCTGAGGCCGCTCAGCGCCGCTTGCACAGTCGAGGGCGGCTCAGCGCCGCTTGCGGATCGAGCCCACGGTCTGGAGCTGCGTCTGCGCCTCGGCGCGGTCGTCCTCGCTGGCGGCCGCCCAGTTCTTCTCGTAGAGCGCGACGATCCAGTCGTCCTTGCGGCTCTCGGCGCCTTCCCGGGCGAGCGAGAGCCACATCAGGCCGCGCACCCGCTGGACCGGGATGCCGCCCAGGCCGTTGACCAGCATGTCGCCGAGCAGCGCCTGCGCCGGGTGGTGGCCCTTCTCGGCGGCGAGGTTGAACCAGCGCGCGGCCTGCCGCGGGTCGGCCTCGACGCCGGTGCCGTCGAGGTAGAGCCGAGCGAGATTGTACTGCGCGTTGGGGTCCCCGTAGTAGGACGCCGCGTAGTTGAACATGTCGTAGGCGCGCTCGGGATTGGGGCGCACGTAGGTGCCCTTGATCCCCTCCAGGAAGTACGTGCCCAGCGCCGTGAAGGCGCTGCCCAGGACCGCCGAGTTCTGCGGATCGGGCCCGTCATCGGTGCTGGCGTCGGCGATCCGCGAGAAGAACTCGAACGCCTTCAGGTCGTCGTGCGGGACGCCGTCGCCGTCGGCGTACATCCGGCCGAGCTTCCACAGCGCAAGGGCGTGGCCCTGGCCGGCCGCGTACTCCAGCGCGCGGGCGGCGCCCTGCTTGTCGCCGGCATTGTACTCGCGCATGCCGGCGCGCAGCGCGTCCTTGGCCGAGCGGTAGCTCTTGTCGGCGACCGGGACCTGCACGGGCGTGCGGACATTGGCGTCGAGGGCGCGCGACGGCGCGACCGGCAGCGCGACCAGGGCGAGCGCCCAGGCCGCGACCGCGAGGCCGCCGACGGACCGGAACCGACCGGGATCGGCCCCGGCCGGCGCCCTGCGCCGGCTGAGGTCAGTCCTAGACGTCCGCATAGCTCTGCGTCTCCTTGGCACCTCCCGGATGGGTGACGGCGCCGTACAAGGCCGGGCCGACGCCCTGCGCGTATTTCCAGAGGTAGCCGGAGGTCGCGGTGTTGGGCCGCGCAGTCCAGGCCTTGCGCCGCTCGGCCAGCTCCGCGTCCGACAGGGCGACACTGAGCGTGCCCTGGATCGCGTCGAGGGTGATGACGTCGCCGTCGCGCAGCAGCCCGATCGGGCCGCCCACGGCGGCCTCAGGTCCGACATGGCCGACGCAGAAGCCGCGGGTCGCGCCCGAGAAGCGCCCGTCGGTGATCAGCGCGACCTTGTCGCCCATGCCCTGGCCGTAGAGGGCCGCGGTGGTCGACAGCATCTCGCGCATGCCGGGGCCGCCCCGCGGGCCCTCGTAGCGAATCACGAGGACGTCGCCTTCCTCGTAGCTGCGGGCCTGCACGGCCGCGAAGCAGGCCTCCTCGCCGTCGAACACGCGGGCCGGGCCGGTGAAGACCTGCTTCTCGGCCGGGATGCCGGCGACCTTCACGATCGCGCCCTCGGGGGCGAGGTTGCCCTTGAGGCCGACGACGCCGCCGGTCGGGGTGATCGGCCGGTTCGCCGGATAGACCACGTCCTGGTCCGGGTTCCAGGTTACCCGGTCCATGTTCTCCGCGATGGTGCGGCCGGTGACCGTCAGGCAGTCGCCGTGCATGAAGCCGTGGTCGAGGAGCGTCTTCATCAGCAGCGGGATGCCGCCGACCTCGAACATGTCCTTGGCGACGTAGCGCCCGCCGGGCTTCAGGTCGGCGATGTAGGGCGTGCGCCGGAAGATCTCGGCCACGTCGAACAGGGTGAACTCGATGCCGCACTCGTGGGCGATCGCCGGCAGGTGCAGCGCCGCGTTGGTGGAGCCGCCCGAGGCCGCTACCACCGTAGCGGCGTTCTCCAGCGCCTTGCGGGTGACGATGTCGCGCGGGCGGATGCGCTTCTCCAGGAGCTCCATCACCTTCTCGCCGGCCGTGGCGCAGAACTTGTCGCGGATCTCGTAGGGGGCCGGGGCGCCGGCCGAGTAGGGCAGCGCCAGGCCAATTGCCTCGGAGACGGTCGCCATGGTGTTGGCGGTGAACTGCGCGCCGCAGGCGCCGGCCGACGGGCAGGCGACCTGCTCCAGCTCGTCGAGGTCCTCGAGGCTCATGTCGCCGACGGCGACCTTGCCGACCGCCTCGAACAGGTCCTGGACGGTCACGGGCTTGCCGCGGAACGAGCCGGGCAGGATCGAGCCGCCGTAGATGAAAATCGAGGGCACGTTCAGCCGGACCATCGCCATCATCATGCCGGGCAGCGACTTGTCGCAGCCCGCGAGACCCACGAGGGCGTCGTAGGCGTGGCCGCGCATGGTCAGCTCGACCGAGTCGGCGATGACCTCGCGCGACGGCAGCGACGCGCGCATGCCGCCATGGCCCATGGCGATGCCGTCTGTGACGGTGATCGTGCAGAACTCGCGCGGCGTCCCGTTGGCGGCGGCGACGCCCTTCTTCACCGCCTGCGCCTGGCGCATCAGCGAGATGTTGCAGGGCGCGGCCTCGTTCCAGCAGGAGGCGACACCCACCAGCGGCTGGTGGATCTGCTCACGGGTCAGGCCCATGGCGTAGAGGTAGGAGCGGTGCGGGGCGCGGTCGGGCCCCTCCGTGACGTGGCGACTCGGCAGCTTCGACTTGTCGTTCAAACGCGTCACCATGACTTCAGACCAAGCCTTCGCAGCCGATCCCGAGGGTGCGTTGAACCGCGGCGCGTCGCCGTTCGCGAGGCGCCGGGAGATCCGTCCGCGTGCTCGGGAAGTCCTCGTTTCCGAACGGTAAACCGTTGTCGAATTTGCCGTTTACCGCGGATGTTGAGGTGGGCCCGGACTATGGCGGGATCGCGGCGTTTACGGGCAGGTCTCGGGGCGGAGCGGGGATCGTTTTACGGTGTTGCGACCCCGCCACAGCCACGCTTGCGGCCATTTCGGCGGCGACGACAAGATGAAGGACAATGGCGCGGCGCTGACGAGACGCTTCCCCGAGACGCAACTTGTCTTCGGGCAAGCCGAGGATCTCCCGGCCGCGATCCGGGCGGGACGCGGCAATCCGGCACCCGGAAAGTCGCTGTATCACTATCCCTGTGCGGGACCGGCGCCGGCAATACGCCGACCGACGGGCGGAACGACATGTCGCGCCGCCGCCGCGGCGGGTCCCGCGCGCCAATCTGCTTGTGCGCCGCGCGGTCCTCGCTCGCGCGGAACGGCGGGTCCGGCGCGCGTCCGTGGCGGCGTCGCGGGCCTGATCGAATGGAGCCCGTGTGCCGCTCTTCGCCGACGCAGGCCGGGATCGGGCGTCCTGCACCGGCACCCGCTTCGCCGCGGCGCGGCCGGGATCACGGGATCACAGGACGACGTGATCCCGGCCGGATCCGCGCTCAGGCCGCTCCGGCGTGCGGCGCCGGGATCTCGGTCGAGATGGCGTCCACCGTGCGCGGCATCGGGCTGCCCTGCCCGTCCGCGCGCTGGATCCGGACCTGCTGATTGACCGGCTGCATGTTGCCGAAGGGCGTCGAGAAGGCGATCTCCGCGGCGTCGCGCCCGACGCCGATCCGCACCAGCCCGTCGAGGTCGGCCTGCCGGGTGGCGTCGAACAGCCACCAGCGCCCGTCGAGATAGGCCTCGAACACCGCGTGGAAGTCGCTCGGGACGAGGCCGTGGGCGTAGCAGCTCACGAACCGGGCCGGGATCCCGAGCGCCCGGCAGAAGGCGGCGCCGATATGCGCGAAGTCGCGGCAGACGCCGGCGCGCTTCAGGAGCGACTCGTGGGCGGTCGTCTCGCCGTCGCTGGAGCCGGGCTGGTAGGCGATGTGGTCGTGGATCCAGTTGCAGATCTGGTTCACGCGCGCGTGGCCCTTGGGGAGCGCCCCGAACTCGGCGAGCGCGAAGGGCGTCAGCCGGTCCGAGGAGACGAACCGGCTCGGCAGCAGGAACGGCAGGATGTCGAGCGGCAGCTGCCCGATGGGCGTCTCGTTGACGGTCGCCGGGTCGGCCCGGTGCACGGTCAGGTCGACCTCGGCATTGTACTCCAGCGCGAACTGACCGGTCGGGACGTTGACCGCGAGATAGCGGTTCTGGAGATCGGGGGTCGTGTAGAGATCGCGCTTGAGGTTCGGCGTCAGGACCAGGCTCTCGCTCAGGATCTCGACGCTCTTCAGCTTCGCCACCTCCAGATTGAAGATGAAGGTGGTGTCCGAGAGGATGTTGTAGGACAGGCTGCAACCGAGGGTGTAGCGCATCGGATCTCCTTGCCGGATGACGGCCCATCCGCCGTCCAAGCAAGGGGCGCGCCCGACCGTCGGTTCCGGCTCGATCGGGGGGTCGCGGGCGAGACGGCGGCGCCGCGTGCGTCGGACGGCGCCACCGTCATCGCCAGCGCAGCGAAGCGAGCCAGAGCAGCGCGTCCCTGGATTGCTTCGCTCCGCTCGCAAGGACGGCTGAAGCGATGGAGCCGGTCTCAGCCGCGCTCGGCGGCATCCCGCGGGAGCAGCACCGCCGTCAGAGAGCGCACGCCCTGCGCGCCGTGGATGAGGACGCCCTCGATGTCGGCGGTGGCCGACGGGCCGGTATGCAGCACCGCGTAGGCCGAGCGGCCGAATTCCGGCCGGCGGTAGGCCGCCTGCACGTTCGGCACGATGTCGGCCGGGTCGAGCAGCACGACGAGGTGCTGCGCGAGATAGGCGACGGCGTTGACGATCAGCTGGTCCTGCGTGAACAGCACCGAGCCGGTCTCGGCGATGCCGAACACCGCGCGGACCACCGCCACGTCCACGTCCTCGACCTCCTGGGGCGCGCGCACGCTCCGCAGGTCGCGGTTGCCGGTCAGCTCCGGCACCGCGGAGGCGATCACCTTGGCGGCGTCGAGGCGCTCGCGCACGCCCGCGAACACGTCGGCGGCGCCGGGCTCGGCCACGCGGCCGCCCATGCGCTTCAGCCGCTCGCCGAACTCGGCGACCAGGTCCTCGCCGACGAGCGGCGCGAACAGCGGCACCTCCGGCAGCGGGAAGTCGCCGGCCGGCCGGTTCCTGCGGATACCGTCGAGGATCGCGTCGCGGGCGCTCATCGACCCGTGTCCTTCATGCGGTTCTGCTTGTACCAGGCGTGGAAGGTCTGGCGCGGCGCGTCGGGCATCTCGCGCTTCTTCCCCCAGGTGTTGAGCGGGTTGTAGACCGCGAAGCGCGGCAGGACCTTCAGGGCGGAATCCGCCGCGCCGATCGCCGCCCGGTAGGCGGCCGGGCGCGAGAGCACGGCGCCCGCGGCCTTCATCATGCCCTGCTTGAGCGCCGGGATCTGGTGCTCCTCGACCAGCACCTTCCGCCACGCGAAGATCTGCTCGTGGATGTTGATCTTCACCGGGCAGACGTTGGTGCAGGAGCCGTTCATCGTCGAGGAGAACGGCAGCGTCGAGTATTTCCGCTTGTTAAAGGTCGGATCGATGATCAGCCCGATCGGCCCCGAATAGGTCGCGCCGTAGGAGAGGCCGCCCGAGCGCCGGTAGACCGGGCAGGTGTTCATGCAGGCGCCGCAGCGGATGCATTTCAGCGAGGTCCAGAACTCCTCCATGCCGAGGCGCTCGGAGCGGCCGTTGTCGACCAGCACCATGTGCATCTCGGTGCCCGCGCGGGGGCCGCGGAAATGCGAGGTGTACTGGGTGATCGGCGAGCCCAGCGCCGAGCGCGACAGCAGGCGGATGAACACCCCGAGGTGCTCGACCTTCGGGATGATCTTCTCGATGCCGATGGAGTGGATCTGCAGCGGCGGCACGTTGCCGGACAGGTCGGCGTTGCCCTCGTTGGTGCAGGTCACGACCGTGCCGGTCTCGGCGATCGCGAAGTTGCATCCGGTCATGCCGGCATCGGCCTTCAGGATGTAGGGCCGGGTGGTCTCGCGCTGGCTCTCGGCGAGGTAGTGCGCGTCGTCGTTGTCCGGATCGGTGCCGAGCGTCTTGGCGAAGACCTCGGCCACGTCCATCCGGGTCTTGTGGACGGCCGGCGCCACGACGTGGCTCGGCTCCTCGTTGTCGAGCTGCTGGATCCGCTCGCCGAGATCCGTCTCGATGACCTCGATGCCGTTGGCCGCCATGTGGTGGCGGAAGCCGCACTCCTCGGTGAGCATCGACTTCGACTTCACCAGCGTCTTGGCGCCGTGGCTCCGCAGGATGTCCAGCACGATCCGGTTGTGATCGGCGCCGTCCTTCGCCCAGTGCACGTGGACGCCGTTGGCCTTCGCGGCCGCCTCGAATTGCTCGAGGTACCGGTCAAGGTGGCTCAGCGTGTGGGTCTTGATCTGCGAGGCGAGCTCGCGCAGCTCCTCCCACTCCGGGATGCCGTGCGCGGAGGCGTCGCGCTTCTTGCGCAGGTCCCACAGGCGCTCGTCGTGGGCGGCCTGGTGCAGCGGCGCCGCGAGGAAGCGCTCGGCGGCCTCCGACTGGTTGATCGGCCGGTCGCCCCGGATCTTCGCGCCGCGCGGCTGCGGCTCCCGGGTCTGCGGGGCGCGGATCGGCTTCGAAGCGGCTTCCGCGTGCTGGAGGCGCCGGCCGTCCGGCGCCCGCTCGCTCTCGTCGTGGCCGGCCCGCACCTCGGGGTGGATGACGCCTTCGCGCTCGCGGGGGTTGAGGTCCTCGACGCTCATGCGGCGGCTCCGTTCAGCACCTGCGCGATGTGGATGTACTTGAGCGGCAAGCCGAGCCGTTCGGCGCAGCCCTTCTGGTGCATGAGGCAGGAGGAATCCGCCGAGACGACGTAGGCGGCCCCGGCCCGGTTCTGATCGGCGACCTTGTCGTAGCCCATCTTCGCCGAGACGGCGGGCTCGAACACCGAGAAGGTGCCGCCGAAGCCGCAGCACTCGTCCGGCCGGGCGAGATCGACGAGCTCGACGCCCTTCACGAGGCGCAGCAGGTCGAGGGGCTTCGAGTAGTAGGGCTTCACCAGCTCGGTCGGCCGCGCGTGGTGGATGCCCCGCAGGGCGTTGCAGTTGGTGTGATAGGCGACCTTGTGGGGGAAGTTCGCCCAGGGCAGGTCCTCGACCTTCAGAACGTCGTGCAGGAACTCCACCAGCTCGTAGGTGCTGGCGCGGACGTGTCGGACCTCGTCGGTCTGCGGGATCGCCGTCAGGTGCTCGCGCACCTGGTGAACGCAGGAGCCCGACGGGGCGACGACGTAGTCGAAGCCGGAGAAGTTCTTGACGAACAAGGCCTCGGTCGCCGCGGCCTCGGCGTGGCAGCCAGTGTTGGTCATCGGCTGGCCGCAGCAGGTCTGGTCGAACGGATACTCGACCGTGCAGCCCAGGCGCTCGAGGAGCTCCAGGGTAGCGATCCCGACCTCGGGCTCGAAGGCGTCGACGTAGCACGGCACGAACAGGCCCACCCGCATGGTCCGGCAACTCCCTGGATGGCCCGGCGCGGCGGCCTGGAACGGTTCAAGACTGACCGAGGGTCTACCGGAAGGGGCGGCCCTTGGCGAGGTTGCCCGCTGCGTCACCGTGCCCGCTGTAACCGGGGAGTTTTCCTGGGAAGCGATGCCGCGCGCTTGATTTCCGACGCCTCAGAGTCGAAGGACGTCTGGAAGCGTTCCGAAGAGATCATCACCATGGAAGAACTGCTCGCCCGCGTCACCACCCGCACCGGGCTCGACGCCGCGACCGCTCAGACCGCCATCGGGCACATCCTGGCCTTCCTGCAGAAGGAAGGGCCCGCCGCCGAGGTCAGCCAGCTGCTGGCGGCCCTGCCGGGCTCCGAGGCGCTGATCGCCGAGTCGAATGCCGGCGAGAGTGGCGGCGGCGGGCTGATGGGCATGCTCGGCGGGATGATGGGCGGCGGCGGCGTCATGGCGCTCGGCCAGAAGCTGATGGCCGCCGGCGTGCCGATGGGTCAGATGCAGCCGCTCGGCCAGGAGCTGTTCGCCTTCGGCCGCGAGAAGGTCGGCGAGGACGCGATGGGCCCGATCATCGGCTCGATCCCGGGGCTGAACCAGTTCGTCTGACCGCGGGCCGGTGTGCGCGGCCGCACTGCATTCGGGTGACGCCTGGACGAAAGTAAAAAAGAGGTTGCGGAGCGAAAGCTTGACGGAACCTGTCCACGCGATCCCCGTTATTGGGGATGTGGCCCGGATCGACGCCTTCGGCAGTGTCCGGTACCGCACTCAAGCAGGCCGGCCATGCCCGTCTTCGAAGCCAAGAACCTGGACAGCGAGTTCGAAGGGCAGTCCCTGCTCGCTGCCATCCTGCACCCGACCCGCGCGGCGCAGACCCGGGCCCTGAGGCACGGTCGCCGGCGCGCTGAGCGCGCGGCGGCCCTGGCCGATCCGATGACGATCGAGCCGCGCTTCCCGATCGCGCCCGGCGAGCTGGCGCCGACCGGGTTCACGGGCCGCTGAGGTCTACCAAGCCTGCGCGGTGACGAGGCCCTGGCGGGTCACCACCACCCATTCCCGACCGTGGCGCTCGACGCCCTCGACGCGGCCGACGCCCGGGATGACGTCGCCGGGCGCGACCTCGACGAGGCGGCGCCGGCGGTTCTCCAGGATCGCGGTGCCCTCGTAGACGTCCCGCAGGGCCCAGCCCTCGATGACCGGCGGCTTGTCGGCCGCCGCCGGCTTCGGCTTGGGCTCGCTCACCTTGGCGTCCGCGACCTTGACCTCGGGCTTCGCCTCGGCGGCGCGGGCGGGCTCGCCGATGCTGCCGGTCTGGGTCGGCTCCGCCTTCGCGGCGGCCGGAGTCGCGGCCGCGCGGCGGTCGAGCTGCGCGGCGAGGCCGCTGAGGCGGGTGTTGTGGTCGCGCTCGACCTGCTCGAGCCGCTCGCCGAGGGCCGTGACCTTGCCGTTCAGGCTCTTGTCGACCTGCGCCAGGCGCTCGCCGAGGGCGGTGCTGCGGCTGGCCGCCTCCTTCCGCGCCACGTCGGTCGAGGCGCGCAGGTCGGCGAGCACGGTGTGGAGCTGCGCGATGTCGGCGGCGAGGCGCACGGTCTCGGTGCGGCCGGCATCGAGCGTCGTCTCGAGGGCCGCGAGCGCGTCGGGCCGGACCGAGGCCGGGCGGGAAAGCGCCATCACGCCCCCGCCCAGGAGGACGCCGACCGCCAGAGTCGCGCCCGGGATCGCGAACCGCTTCGGATCCAGGCGCGCCAGCGACGCCAGCGCGAGCTTCCCGCCGGCCGGCGAGGCTGCGGTCTCGGTCGCGGCGGCCGCTGCGTCGGTCTTGCCGGTCACCGCGGCCTTGAGCAGGTCGGCCGGCGAGATGCCCTGGGAAACGCCCTGCTTGGCTTCGATCTTCGTCATCGCCCCGAACTCCGCACGCGGCCTCGCGCTGCAAGCGTTCGTTAAGGACGTTTGTTTACGAAACCCTTACCGCACGCCCGTGGCTCAGGCCGCGAGCCCGCGCTTCTTCAGGAGCGGCTCGATGCTCGGCATCCGCCCGCGGAAGGCCGTGTAGGCCTCGCGCGGGTCGCGCAAATTGCCGGCCCCGTACACGAAGGTCCGCAGCCGCTTCGCCGTCTCCGGATCGAAGATGTCGCCGGACTCGCGGAACGCGTCGAAGGCGTCCGCGTCCAGCACCTCAGACCAGAGGTAGCTGTAGTATCCGGCGGCGTAGCCGTCCCCCGAGAAGATGTGGGCGAAGTGCGGCGTCCGGTGCCGCATGCTGATCTCGGCCGGCATGCTGATCCGCCGCAGCGCCTCGGCCTCGAAGGCGGGCACGTCGAGACCGCCCTCGCCTTGCGCCGAGAGGTGCAGGGTCATGTCGACGATCGCCGAGGACGTGTACTCCACGGTGGCGAAACCCTGGTTGAAGGTCCGCGCGGCGAGCAGCTTCCGCAGCAGGGCGTCGGGCATGGGCTCGCCCGTGCGATGGTGGCGCGCGTGGGTCCGCAGGACTTCCGGCTGCTCCAGCCAGTGCTCGTAGAGCTGCGAGGGCAGCTCCACGAAGTCGCGCGACACCGCCGTCCCCGACAGGAGCGGGTAGGTCACGTCCGAGAGCAGCCCGTGCAGGGCGTGGCCGAACTCGTGGAACAGGGTGCGCGCGTCGTCGAAGGACAGCAGCGTCGCCTCGCCGTCCGGCGCCTTGGCGAAGTTCATGACGTTGACGATGATCGGCGTGACCGTCCCGTTCAGGCGCTCCTGCGAGCGGAAGGCGCTCATCCAGGCGCCGGACCGCTTCGAGGCGCGGGCGAAGTAGTCGCCCAGGAACAGGCCGACCTCGGACCCGTCGGGATTGCCGACCCGCCAGACCCGGACATCGGGATGGTAGCGCGGCACGTCGGCGAGTTCCGTGAAGGTCAGACCGAACAGCCGCGAGGCCGTGTCGAACGCCGCCTGAATCATTCGCTCCAGCGGCAGGTACGCCTTGATCTCGCTCTCGTCGAGGTCGTGCTCGGCGCGCCGCACCTTCTCGGCGTAGTGCCGCCAATCGTGCGCCTGGAGGGCGAAGTTGTGGCCCTCCGCCTGGATGGTGGCCTGGAGACGGTCGCGCTCCTCCGCCGCCCGCGCGCGGGCCGGCGTCCACACGTCCCGCAGCAGCCCGGTCGCCGCGTCCGGGCTCGCCGCCATCGTGTCGTCGAGGGCGAAATGGGCGAAGCTCTCGAAGCCGAGGAGCCGCGCCCGCTCGGCGCGCAGCCGGATGATCTCCGCGATGATCGCCCGGTTGTCGGTCGCGCCGCCGTTCTCGCCGCGCCGCGTCCAGGCCGCGTAGGCGCGCTCGCGCAGGTCGCGCCGGGTCGAGCAGACCAGGAACGGCTCGATCAGCGAGCGGGACAGGGTGATGACGTGCCCGTCGAGGCCGCGCTCCTTCGCGGCGCTCTCGGCCGCGGCCCGCAGGAACGGCGGCAGGCCGGCCAGATCCTCCTCGCCCTGCAGCGGCAGGGTGAAGCTGCTCTCGTCGGCCAGGAGGTTCTGGCTGAACGTGGTCCCGAGCTCCGACATACGCGCCGCGATCTCGGCGATGCGGGCCTTGTCCTCGGGCCCGAGATCCGCCCCCGACCGGCGGAAGCGGATCCGGTACCGGTCGAGGACCCGGCGCTGCTCCGCGCTCAGGCCCTCGGCGTCGATCGCCGAGATCCGGGCCCAGAGCTCGGGGTTCAGGTAGATGGCGCTGCCGTGCCGGGCGAGCTTCGGCCCGATCTCCCGCTCGATGGCCTGCAACTCGGGGTTCGTGTGGCTGCCTGTCAGGTTGTAGAACACACCGGCGACGCGCTCGAGGGCGAGGCCGGCCCGCTCCATCGCCTCGACGGTGTTGCCGAAGGTGGCGGTAGCGGACTCACTCGCGATGGCGCGGATCTCGGAATCGTGCGCCGCCAGGGCGGCGTCGAACGCGGGCCGGTAGTGCTCCGGCCGGATCCGCTCGAACGGCGGGAGGCCGTGCGGGGTGCTCCACTGCGCCTCGCGGAAGGGATTGTCCGGCGGCAGGCTCGGGAGCCCGGCATCAGCTGCGTCCGACATGCAGTCCTCGATCTCGACGTCCACGCGACGGCGCGATCGTCCGCGCCGCAGGTGCGCCGACATGGGGTGTGCCGGCGCGATCCGGAAGACAGTGGTCCGATCGGCGCGGCCGTCAACCGGGTCCGGGCGATCCGAATGGCGTCTCGCCCGTTGTAGAGGCCAACGCCCACGCTTCGAGGCCCCATGCCGGGACGCAGCCTGTCGATCCTCCGATCCGCGACGCTCCTGGCGGGCGGCGCCCTCGCCGCGGGGCTCGCCCTCTCCGCCACGCCGGTCGGCGCCGTCGAGACGCCGGCGGCCACGGTGCCGACGCCCCCGCCCCTGCCGCCGGAGCGCCCAGAGGCGCTGAAGCCGCCCGTCGCCGAGCCGGCGCCACCGACGCCGCCGGCGCGGCCGCCCGAGCTGAAACCTGCCGCGGCTGAGCCGAGCAGGGAGCCGTCGAGGGAGACCGGCCGGGACAAGCCGACAGAGTCGGCGCAGGAGACCGCGAAGGAGACCGCGAAGGAGACCGCGAAGCCCGATATCCCCGCACCGCCGCCGGCGCCGCCCGCGCGGCCGCCGGAGCTGTCGGGCGCCGCAGCCCTGGCGCTCAAGGTGACACCGCCGGACGATTCCGCCTGCCGGACACGCCTCAAGCGCCTCGGGGTCGAGTTCGAGCCGCTGCCGCCGATCTCCGAAGGCCAGTGCACCGCGCCGCTGCCGCTCAAGGTGACGAAGCTCGCCGACGGCGTGACGCTGCCGCAGGGCGCCACGCTGACCTGCCGAACCGCCGAGGCGCTGGCTCGCTGGGTCACGGAGGTTCAGATCGAGGCCGATCGAACGCTGAAGCATCCGCTGACCGCGCTCGAACTCGGCGGTTCCTATGTCTGCCGGGGACAGAACCACGACGTCGACGCCAAGCTCAGCGAGCACGCCTTCGCCAACGCCGCCGACATCATGGGCTTCGCCTTCGCCGGACGCGCGAGTATCCCCGTCAAGGCGATGCCGGACGGTTCCGAGGAGGCGCAGTTCCTCGGCGCGGTGCGCGCCAAGGCCTGCGGCTTCTTCCGCACCGTCCTCGGCCCGGGCTCGAACGCCGCCCACGCCAACCATTTCCACCTCGACGAGCGCGAGCGCAATGGCGGTCACCGCCTGTGCCAGTAGAACCGGGTGGAACGTTCCCGCAGGTCCGGCATTTCTCGGCTCGGGAGCGCGTCCGCTCCCCGGAATGACGACGGCGATGATCCCGAAACCCTGGCGGCCGGTCTGCGTGGCCCTCCTGGCGAGTTGTCTGGCCGCGCACGGCGCGGCCGCCCGGACCGGGAAGGGCCGGAAGGCCGAGACGGCCCAGCCGCCGGCGCTGACCGCCGAGGCGGTGAACGCCGCGACCCTGGCGCAGCCGGGCGCCGGGAAGACCGAGGGCACGAAGTCTGAGAAGGCGCGTCGGGCCAAGTCGTCGGACGACAAGCCCGATCCGCTAATCGTCAAGGCCCAGGTGCTGCTCGATCGCGCGCGCTTCTATCCCGGAGCGATCGACGGCCGGAAGGGCGACAATTACCGTCACGCCCTCTCGGCCTTCGCGGTGGCCCAGGGGCTTCCCGCCGGCGAGACCCTGACGCCCGAGATCTGGGACAAGCTCCAGGCGACCAGCGACAAGCCCGCCGTCACCGACTACACGCTCTCCGAGGCCGACGCCGCGGGCCCCTACGTCGAGCGGATCCCGCCCAAGATGGAGGAGCAGGCCGAGCTCAAGTCGCTGGGCTACACCAATCCCCGCGAGATGCTGGCCGAGCGCTTCCACATGAGCCGCGACCTCGTCAGCGCGCTCAATCCCGGCAAGCCCCTCGACAAGGCCGGCACGACCATCGCGGTCGCGGCGGTGGACCCGATGGGCACGGACAAGCCGAAGGGCAAGGATCTGCCCCAGGAGCCGAAGGTCGAACGCATCGAGGTCGACAAGTCGAGCCTCGACGTCCGCGCCTACGGCGCCGACGGGAAGCTCGTGGCCTATTACCCCGCGTCGATCGGCAGTGCCGAGAAGCCGGCCCCGAGCGGCGAGACCAAGGTGAAGGGCGTCGCGTTCGACCCGGACTACACCTACAACCCGAAATACGCGTTCAAGGGCGTGAAGGCGCAGCACAAATTCACCATCCAGTCGGGGCCCAACAACCCGGTCGGCCTGGTCTGGATCGACCTGGCGATTCCGAGCTACGGGATCCACGGGACGCCCGAGCCCGAGAAGGTCGGGAAGACGGAGTCCCACGGCTGCATCCGCCTGACCAACTGGAACGCCCGCGACCTCGCCGCGCATGTGACACGGGGCGCCACGGTCACGTTCAAGGACGATTGAGCGGCAGCGCGGCGACACTCGCATACGCCCGCGCGAACCCGCCCGCACAAAAATGTATCATCGGTTAACATAGCGCCCGGTCTGGGTGTCGGAACGGGCCGGGAACGCTTGACACATTGCGCATTACGGGCGACGCCTCAGGTTGTCTCGCGGGCTGACCCTCGGGCCGCGTTCACCCGTCCGGACGCTGCTCACGCGGTGCGCAAGGCGTGACCAGCCGCATGGCAAGATCCCCGGCGACGGGGGCATTCGAAGGGAAGACGGCCCGGCGTGATTGCTGACCCCAACGACGACGTCCTCAACGGCGTCCGTGTTCTCGTCGTCGAGGACGAGGCCGCGATCTCGATGCTGCTGGAGGACATGCTCCTCGATTTCGGCTGCGCCGTGGTCGGGCCGGCCGCGCGGCTGTCCTCCGCGCTGGAGATGGCGTCGCAGGAAGCGTTCGAGGTCGCCATTCTCGACGTGAACGTGGCGGGTGAGCCGATCTACCCGGTGGCCGAGGCCATCGCCAAGCGCGACCTGCCTCTGGTCTTCTCGACCGGTTACGGCGGTGCCGGCATCCGCGAGCCGTTCCGCGACAGGCCCGTCGTCCAGAAGCCGTTCAGCCAGGCCGACCTGAAGCGGACCCTGATCGGAGCGATCCGCGCCGCCCGGGACTGAGACCCGGCGCGTCGGCTCCGCCGGCCTCGGGCCGCCCGTCAGAGACCCTCGATGGTGAAGACCCGCTCGACATGGGCGGGCCAGGTGCGGGATCCGACGAACACGGCGTCGGCCCGGAACGTCGACCCGGCACACCACGCATTGCGTCCGATCCAGGCGCGGACCGCGCGGGAGAACCGCCGCCGCTTGGCAGCGTCGATCGCTTCCCGGGCATCGTCGCGGCGCGCCCGAGCCTTCACCTCCACGAACACGACGGTCTTCCAGCGCCGGACGACGAGATCGATCTCGCCGCCCGCGACGCTCACGCGCCGGCCGATCGGCCAGTACCCCTTGAGCATCAGCGCGGCGAGCGCCAGCCACTCGGCGCGGTGGCCGAGCCGGTAGGCGGCGCGGCGCCGGCCGGCCCGGTCCGGCAGGGCCCCGGTCATCCCTGGTCCCGCGCCAGCGCCAGCGCGCGGGTGTAGACGAGGCGCCGCGGCTGACCGGTCTCGTCGGACACGAGGCTGGCGGCATCCTTGATCGAATGCCGCTCCAGCGCCGCCAGGATCAGGGCGTCGAGGGCGGCATCCGAATCCGCGCTGCGCTCCGGCGCCGTCGCCGCACCGATGATCACCACGATCTCCCCCTTCGGCGGTCCCTCCTGGGCGAAGCGCGCGCTCAGGCTGCCCAACGTATCGCGCCGGATGGTTTCGTAGAGCTTGGTCAGCTCGCGGGTCACGGCCGCCGGCCGCTCCGGACCGAGCACCGCGGCGGCGTCGGCCAGCATGTCGGGCAGGCGATGCGGCGACTCGAACAGGACCAGGGTGCCGGGAACCTGGATCAGCGCCTCTAGGCGGTTGCGCCGCGCTCCGGCCTTCTGCGGCAGGAAGCCCTCGAAGAAGAACCGGTCGGTCGGCAGGCCGGCCGCGACCAGCGCGGTCATCACCGCGGACGGCCCCGGGACGGGCGTGATGGCGATCCCGGCCTCGATGGCGGCCTGGACCAGCTTGTAGCCGGGATCCGAGACGAGCGGCGTCCCGGCATCAGAGACCAGCGCCAGGGCCTCGCCGGCGGTGAGCCGCGCCACCATCCGCTCGCGCACCGCGTCGTTTGAATGCTCGTGATAGGCGAGCAGCGGCGTCGTGATCCCGTAATGCGCCAGCAGGTTCCGGGTGACGCGGGTGTCCTCGGCCAGGACTGCGTCGGCGGCCGCCAGCGTCGCCAGCGCCCGGATGGTGATGTCGCGCAGGTTCCCGATCGGCGTCGCCACGATGTGCAGGCCCGGCGACAGGGGTTCGGTCTCGCTCGCGAGGCCGAAGGCCGTGAAGGTCGTGCTGCGCGTGCGGTCGGGGGCGAGCTTCGGGGACGGAGCTCGGGTCGGGGCGGCGGGCCCCGGGTCGTCGAATCTGCGGGTCATCACCGGCGATCTTGCCACACTGGTCGCCTCTCGTCGCGGCGAGGCCGCGTGGCCGGGGGGCAAGTCCCCGCCGCCGCGTTTACATTTGAGTATCCGCCGGTCAGGCTGCGGAGCCTGCCCGAAGGAGTACGCGCCATGGCGCGCCCGACAAGCGCGCGGGACCGTCTCGTGCGTGTCACCGCCCAGACCGCCGCGCTCTGCGCGATCCTGCTCACGCTCGGCGGTTGCGTCGGCAGCGACCTCGCGCGACGCGTGACCGGGCCGCAGGCCGAGCTGTCACCGCCGGCCGCCGTGCCGGATGCACCGGGCACCGCGCCCGCGGCGCCGATGCCGGCCGCGGGCGGCAGCGGGCGCATCGGGGCGGGCTCGGTGAAGGTCGCCCTGGTGCTGCCGCTGACCGGCCAGGGATCGACCGTGGGGGCCGCCATGCGCAACGCCGCGCAGCTCGCCTACGACGAGGCCCAGCAGCCCGACCTGACGCTCATCGTCGAGGACGACCGGGGCAGTCCGGACGGCGCCCGGGAGGCGACCCAGGAGGCGCTGCGGCAGGGCGCCGAGATCGTCCTCGGCCCGCTCTTCGCCGGCAGCGTCCAGGCCGCCGCGGCCGTCGCCAGGACCGCCGGCAAGCCGGTGATCGGCTTCTCCACGGACGCGACCGTGGCGAACCAGGGCGTCTACCTGCTGAGCTTCCTGCCGCAGCCGGAGGTGGACCGCGTGGTCGAGGACGCGGTCGCGGGCGGAAAGAGGTCCTTCGCGGCGCTGATCCCCGAGACCGCCTACGGCAACGCCGTCGAGGCGGCGTTCCGGGAGGTCGTCGCCCGCAAGGGCGCGCGCGTCGCCGCCGTGGAGCGCTACCCGGCCGGCGCGCCCGGCCCGGCGGTCGAGCGGCTCGCGCGGGTGATCGCCGGGCCCGGTGCCACCGCCGACGCGCTGTTCATCCCCGAGACCGCGGACGCGATGCCCGCCGTGGCGGCCGCGCTGACGAAGGCGGGCTTCTCGCCGGCACGGGTGCGCCCCCTCGGCACCGCCCTCTGGAACGAGCCGTCACTGTTCGCGCTGCCGGCCCTCCAGGGTGGCCGCTTCGCCGCGCCGGACCGCGTCGGCTTCTCGAATTTCAGCGCGCGCTACCAGGCTCGGTTCGGCGCCGTCCCGCCGCGGGTGGCCTCGCTCGCCTACGACGCGGTGCTGCTCGCCGCGGCCCTGTCGCGGCGCTACGGCTCGCAGCGCTTCGCCGAGAGCACCCTGACCAACGGCCTGGGCTTCGCCGGCGTCGACGGGACGTTCCGGTTCCGGCCGGACGGTCAGAGCGAGCGGTCCCTCGCGGTCTACGAGATCCGCAACAACGCCGCGACGCCCGTCAGCCCGGCGCCCCGGGTTCTCGCCAAGCCGGCGATCTGATCAGGCGGCGAGCTCGGCGACCAGGGCGTTGAGCACCGGCGCCCCCCGCGCCGTGGCGGCGATGCGGCCGCCCGGCAGCCGCTCGAGCAGGCCGTCCCCGATCAGCATGCCGATGCGGTTGCCGTTCAGGGGCCGGCCCTTGAGCGCCGCGTAGCGGTCGGGATCGATCCCCTCGCGCAGGCGCAGGCCCATCACCAGGAACTCGTCGGCCTGGTCGGCGGCCGAGAGGCTCTCGGTCTCGACGATCCCGTGGCCCTCGGCCTCGACGCGGGCGAGCCACGCCTCGGGCGACCGCTCCGTCACGGTTCCAACGCGACCCTGTCCCGTCACGAGCCGTCCGTGGGCGCCCGGACCGATGCCGGCATACTCGCCGTAGCGCCAGTAGAGCAGGTTGTGCCGCGATTCCGCCCCGGGCCGCGCGTGGTTCGAGATCTCGTAGGCCGGGAGGCCGGCCTTAGCGCAGAGCTCCTGGGTGACGTCGTAGAGGGCGCGACCGACCTCATCGTCCGGCGTCACCAGCTTGCCGGCGGCGGCGAGCCCGTGGAACGGCGTCCCGGGCTCGATGGTGAGCTGGTAGAGCGAGAGGTGCTCGGCGGCCCGCGCGAGCGCGTCGCTAAGCTCCGCCCGCCACAGGTCCGGCGTCTGTCCGGGCCGCGCGTAGATCAGGTCGAAGGAGGTCCGCGCGAAGGCCGACTGCGCCAGCGCGATCGCGCCGAGCGCCTGCGCGGTGTCGTGCAGGCGCCCGAGGGTCCGCAGCGAGGCGTCGTCGAGGGCCTGGATCCCGAGCGACACCCGGTTGACCCCGGCGGCGCGGTAGCCGTGGAAGCGGCCCGCCTCGACGCTCGACGGGTTGGCCTCGAGGGTTACCTCCGCGTCCGGCGCGACCGCCCAATGCTCCGCCACCGCGTCGAGCAGGCCGGCCACGGTCGCGGGCTGCATCAGCGAGGGCGTGCCGCCGCCGAGGAAGATGCTGGTCACGGTCCGGCCCGGCGTGCGGGCGGCGGTGTGGGCGATCTCGGCGCGGAAGGCCGCCACGAAGCGCGGCTCGTCCACGCCCGCGTGGCGGACGTGGCTGTTGAAGTCGCAGTACGGGCACTTCGCGGCGCAGAAGGGCCAGTGCAGGTAGATCCCGAAGCCCGCGTCGCGGGTCGGATGGTCCGGGCCGATCGATGACATGATGGCGGGCATGTGAGCGCCCGCGCGCCGTTTGGCAATCAGGCGCCGGGCGCGAGGCAGGCGCGGCTCAGCTCGACGAAGGCCCGCGCCCGGTGCGACAGGCCCCGCCCCTGCTGCCAGTCGACCCCGTGCTTCTCCTCGGCGCTCATCTCGCCGAAGGTGCGGTCGTGGCCGTCCGGCCGGAAGATCGGGTCGTAGCCGAAGCCTGCGGAGCCCTTCGCGGCGACGAGGTCGCCGAAGACCCGTCCCTCGAACAGCTCGGTGTGCCCGTCCGGCCAAGCCAGCACGAGGGCGGACACGAAGTGCGCCCGGCGCTCGGCGGCCCCGCGCCGGTCGAGTTCGGCGAAGATCCGCGCCATCGCGCCGGTGAAGTCCTTGGTCGCGCCGGCCCAGCGGGCCGAGAAGATGCCCGGCGCGCCGTCCAGGGCGTCGACGCACAGGCCGGAATCGTCCGCGAAGGCCGGCAGCCCGGTGGCGTCGGCCGCCGCCCGCGCCTTGATCGCCGCGTTCTCGGCGAACATCGTGCCGGTCTCGTCGGGCTCGGGCAGGCCGAGCTCGCCCGCCGACACCGCCTCGATCCCGAACGGCGCGAGCAGGTCGCGCATCTCGGCGAGCTTGCCGGCATTGTGCGTGGCGATGACCACCTTCCCGGTCAGACGGCGGCTCACGCGAGGGCCTCCTTCTGCAGGGCGACCAGCCGCTCGGTGCCGGCGCGGGCGAGGCCGAGGAGCTCGAGAAGCTGCTCCTGCGTGAAGGGCTCCATCTCGGCGGTGCCCTGCACCTCGACGATGCCGCCCCGGCCGGTGAGGACGAAGTTGGCGTCGGTCTCGGCCGCCGAATCCTCGGCGTAGTCGAGGTCGAGGACCGGCATGCCCTTGTAGAGGCCGCACGAGACGGCGGCGACGTGGTCGCGCAGCGGGTCGACGGAGATGATCGAGCGGGTCCGCATCCAGGCGAAGCAGTCGTGCAGCGCCACCCAGGCGCCCGTGATCGCGGCGGTGCGGGTGCCGCCGTCGGCCTGGATCACGTCGCAATCGATCGTGATCTGGCGCTCGCCCATGGCCGGGAGGTTGGTGACGGCGCGCAGCGACCGGCCGATCAGCCGCTGGATCTCCTGCGTCCGCCCCGAAGGCTTCCCGGAACCGACCTCGCGGCGGGTGCGTTCGTGCGTCGCACGCGGCAGCATGGCGTACTCGGCCGTGACCCAGCCCTTGCCGGAACCGCGCAGCCACGGCGGCGCGCGCTCTTCCAGCGACGCGGTGCAGAGCACCCGGGTGTTGCCGAAGCTGACGAGGCAGGAGCCCTCGGCGTAGCGCGAGACCGCGCGCTCCAGGCTCACGGGCCGCAACTCGTCGGCGGCACGCTTGGAAGGCCGCATCGCGGGCCCCTTCTGTCGAGAGTGTCGAGGGCCGGGCTCTTAGGCCGCCGCGCCACCGCGGGCAAGCATCGCCGTACGGATTGATCCGCGCGGGACGGTTGGACATGATCGGACCACAGGATGACCCCGTGACACACCCCAGTTCCAACTTCTCGAACGGCCAAGCGATGCAGGCGCTCGCCGCCCTCAACGAGCGTGCCCGGGAGATCTTCCGGCAGATCGTGGAGAGCTACCTCACGACCGGCGAGCCGGTCGGTTCCCGGAATCTCGCGCGCATCCTCCCGATGGCGCTGTCGCCGGCCTCGATCCGCAACGTCATGGCGGATCTGGAGCATTCCGGACTCATCTTCGCGCCGCACACCTCCGCCGGCCGCCTGCCGACGGAGCTCGGCCTGCGCTTCTTCGTGGACGCGATGCTCGAGCTCGGCGACGTCAGCCAGGACGAGCAGGCGCGCATCGAGGCGCAGATGCGCGCCGCCGCCTCGGGTCACACCTTCGACTCGGCCCTGGCCGAAGCCTCGACCATGCTGTCCGGCGTCTCCCGGGGCGCCGGGGTCGTCCTGACCACCAAGGCGAACGTCAACCTGAAGCACATCGAGTTCGTGCGCCTCGATCCCGCCCGCGCCCTCGTCATCCTCGTCTCGGACGACGGCTCGGTGGAGAACCGCCTCGTGGACCTGCCGGCGGGCCTGCCGGCCGGGGCCCTCCAAGAGGCGACGAACTTCCTCAACGCGCGCCTGCAGGGCCGCACCCTCGGCACGCTGCGCGCCGAGATCGAGGCCGGCCGCAAGGCGATGAAGCGGGAGCTCGACGCGATCACCGAGCGCCTCGTCGATGCCGGGCTCGCCACGCCGGTCGGCCCCACGGAGGCCCGCCAGCTGATCGTGCGCGGGCAGGCGAACCTGCTCGACGACCTGCGCGCGGTCGAGGATCTCGAGCGGATCCGCCTTCTGTTCAACGATCTGGAGACCCAGAAGGACGTGATCGACCTCCTGTCCCGCGCCGAGGGCGGCGAGGGCGTGCGGATCTTCATCGGCTCGGAGAACAAGCTGTTCTCGCTCTCCGGATCCTCGCTGATCGCGGCGCCGTTCCGCGACGGCTCGCAGAAGATCGTGGGCGTCGTCGGCGTGATCGGTCCGACCCGGCTGAACTACGCGCGGATCGTGCCGATGGTCGACTACACGGCGCGCGTGGTGTCGAAACTCCTGGACGGCGGACGGTAGAGGGCACCGGGCAGAGGATCCGCCCGGCCCACCGATCTTCCTGTGATTGCCCGCTCAGGCCGGGATCACGTCCACGATCTCGTAGGTGTCGGGATCGATGATCACGATGTCGTCGCGGACCAGGACGAAGTCGTAGCCCTCGTATTCCGGCACCAGCTCGATGATCGCCGGCGGCAGCCTGTGGAGCCTGACCGAGCGGGGGATCGCGGTGCCGATCGCCAAGCCGAAAGCCACGTCCCGGAGCGGCGAGACGCCCAGACGCGTGATCGAGCTGCGGAACTCGGTCCGCTGACGGGTGTCGAGGCGGCCGACAGCGCCGCGGACGGCGCCGCGGTCGCGGGCACCGGCACGGCCGTCCCGTTCGCCGGCCGGACCGCGACCGCCGCGCTCGGGACCGGCCGCGTCGCGGTTGCCCCGCTCGGGTCCGGCACCCGGCTCGCGGCCACCCCGATCGCCGGCACCGCGTTCACCCGCACCGCGTTCACCCGCACCGCGTTCACCCGCACCGCGTTCGCCCGCACCGCGTTCGCCCGCACCGCGTTCGCCCGCACCTGGATTCGCGGCCGCGCCGCCCCGGTCCGCCGGTCCGTTGCGCTCGGCCGCGCCGCCCGGGCGACCCGGTCCCTCGGCGCCGCGCGGCCCACCCTCGGCACCGCCGGGACCGCGCACCGCCCCGCCTTCGGGCGCGCCGCCCCGCATCCCGCCGCCGGCGCCGCCAGCAGGGCCGCCGGCCGGGCCGCCGCCGGACGGACCCGCGCCCGCGCCGGCCCCACCACCCGGACCGCCGGCGCCGCCGCCCGCACCACCGGGTCCGGCCCCGCCGCCGCCCGGTCCGCCCTGCGCGAACGCCGTCGCCGCTCCGGCGACGACGATGGCGGCCGCGACCGCGTCTCTCAGAACTCGCTTCATGGCTTCTTCCTCCTGTGGTGGTCGGAACGCCATCGACGCCCACGCCGGCCCGCAACGGGGCCCCGGGCCGAACCGTTCCCTCCCGCGGCACCGTGGACGCGCGGCCGGTGACACCGCCCTGCGCTGTCCTCGGCTAAGTCGGATCACGGTCTTGCGATCGGGCGCGTCACCTGTAACGTCGCGCCGCACCAAGAAGAGACCGGCCTCGGCCGGCACCAAGATTGATCGACGGAGACGCCATGTCCGCCTCGCGCGACGATACGATCGGTATCGCACCGAGCGACCTCGATGATGCCGCGGACCGCAAGCGCCGGATCTGGGCGATCGTCGGCTCGTCGTCGGGCAATCTCGTCGAGTGGTACGATTTCTACTGCTACGCGTTCTTCGCGCTCTATTTCGCGCCGGCCTTCTTCCCGAAGGGCGATTCGACCAGTCAGCTCCTGCAGACCGCCGGCATCTTCGCGGTGGGCTTCTTCATGCGGCCGATCGGCGGCTGGCTGTTCGGGCGCATCGCCGACCGCGTCGGCCGTCGGACCTCGATGGTCATCTCGGTGCTGATGATGTGCTTCGGCTCGCTGCTGATCGGCATCCTGCCGACCTACGAGCATGTCGGCACGCTGGCCCCCGTGCTGCTTCTCCTCGCCCGCATGCTCCAGGGCCTGTCCGTCGGCGGCGAGTACGGCACATCGGCGACCTACATGAGTGAGGTCGCGATCAAGGGGAAGCGCGGCTTCTTCGCCTCGTTCCAGTACGTCACGCTGATCGGCGGCCAGCTCCTCGCCTCGCTGGTCCTGGTTCTGCTGCAGACGGTGATGACCGGCCCGGAACTCACCGCCTGGGGCTGGCGCATCCCGTTCTTCATCGGCGCTGCGCTGGCGGTCGTCGCGCTCTATCTCCGGCGCTCGCTGGCCGAGACGAAGGACAGCAGCGACAAGGAGACCGCCGGCACCTTCTCGGCGCTGGCCAAGCACTGGCGGGCGTTCCTGGTCGTGGTCGCCTACACGGCCGGCGGCTCGCTGAGCTTCTACACCTTCACGACGTACATGCAGAAGTACCTCGTCAACACCGCCGGTATGCCGAAGACGTCGGCCTCGCAGACGATGACGGTTGTGCTGTTCGTCTACATGATCATCCAGCCGATCTTCGGCGCGCTCTCCGACAAGATCGGCCGCAAGGCGAACATGCTACTCTACAGCGGCCTCGGCACGCTCATGGTGGTGCCGCTGATGACGGCCCTCGGCACCAACAAGGACCCCTACCTTGCCTTCGCGCTGATCACCCTCGGGCTCGCCGTGGTGTCGTTCTACACGGGCATCAGCGGTATCGTGAAAGCCGAGCTGTTCCCCACCAACGTCCGGGCGCTCGGGGTCGGCCTCTCCTACGCGATCGCCAACGCCACCTTCGGCGGCACCGCCGAGTTCGTCGCCCTGTGGTTCAAGGACGCCGGCATGGAGAGCACGTTCTTCTGGTACGTGACCGTCCTGATGGCGATCGCCTTCGTGGCCTCGCTGATCATGCCGAACCCCAAGGTCCACGGCTATCTCGACGGCGCGGGCACCGTCGAGGAGGCGCTGGGGAAGAAGCCGCGCCTCGCCCACGCCTGAACGGACGCCCGGCTGGACCGGGCCGGACTTTCACGCTGATATGCCTCCCGCCGGGCGCGCCAGACGCCCGCGGGAGGACGCCATGTCGAGGAACGCCGCCGCCGGGGCGCTGGCCCTGCTCTGTCTCGCCACCGCATCGCCGTCCCGAGCCGCCGAGCCGGGTGCCGCCGACGGGCCGTTCAGGCCGACGCAGCCCGCGGGCTACTTCTTCGTCGGCGGCCGCTACGCCACCGCGGGCGGCAAGACGACGGCGTCCGGCCAGATGTTCGTGGAGTACCGCGTTCCGGAGCGGGTGACGCAGCCCTACCCGATCGTCCTGGTGCACGGCACCGCCCAGACCGGGACCAACTTCCTCGGGACGCCCGACGGCCGGCCGGGCTGGGCCGACCGCTTCGCCGCGCAGGGCTTCGCGGTCTACGTCGTCGACCAGGTCGGTCGCGGCCGCTCGGGCGGCGACCCGGACACCTACGGCCCCTACGCCCGCCTGCCCGCCGAGGATCTGGAGACGGTGTTCACCGGGCAGGAGCGGTCCGCGCTCTACCCGCAGGCGAAGCTCCACACGCAGTGGCCGGGTGGCGCCGGGATCCGCGGCAACGCCGCCTTCGATCAGTTCTACCTCTCCCAGGTGCCCTACATCGCCAGCGCCCTGAGGAGCGAGGAACTGGTCGACCCGGCGCTGATCGCCCTGCTGGAGAAGATCGGCCCGGCGATCCTGCTGACGCACTCGCAGGCGGGCGTCTTCGGCTGGGCGGTGTCGGATCAGCGGCCCGACCTCGTGAAGGCGCACGTCGCCGTCGAGCCGAACGGGCCGACTTTCTACGACATCCGTTTCAAGGGCGGCGCGGACTGGTACGAGCGCGTCGGCGAGGCCCGGGCGCGGCCCTACGGCATCACCCGGGTGCCGCTGCACTTCGAGCCGCCGGTGAGCGGCCCGGCCGACCTGACGGTGGTTCAGGCGGAGAGCGCCGCCGCGCCCGACCGGATCCGCTGCTGGCTCCAGGCCGAGCCCGCGCGCCGATTGCCGAACCTCGCCCGGGTGCCGGCGGTGATCGTGACCGCCGAGGCGTCGTTCCGGGCCACCATGGACGATTGCACGGCGGCGTTCCTGACTCAGGCGGGCGCGAAGCCGGACCGGCTGGCGCTCGCCGACCACGGCATCCGCGGCAACGGCCACATGATGATGCTGGAATCGAACAGCGACGCCGTGGCGGACGCGATCGCCGGGTGGATCCGGAACCGGGTCCAGGGCCCGGTCCAGGGCCAAGTCGAAGCGCCGGCCCGGCCTTAACCCGCCGCTTACCCTGTCGGGCGAGGGTGCCCCCGTCATCCGACGAGGGACTGCATGACCGACATGACCGACACCGTGGGCGTCGCGGGCGACCGCATCCGCTCGATCATCGAGCGCGTGGAACGGCTGGAGGAGGAGATCAAGGACCTGATGGAGGCCAAGAAGGAGGTCTTCGCCGAGGCCAAGGGCGAGGGTCTCGACGTGAAGGTGCTCAAGGAGATCCTGAAGATCCGCAAGCAGGACAAGGACGAGCGCGACGAGCAGGAGACGCTCCTCGACGTCTACCTGCGCGCCATGGACGCGCCGTCGCCGGCCCCGATCGCCGCGGCGGCCTGACAGGCTCGACCGGGTGCGGCGGCGGGCGCCGCACCTCCTGTCCCGACCCCGAGGCTACGCCGCGAGATAGGCGGCGATGTTGCGCCGGATCCGCTCCAGGGGCTCCTCGGCCGGGTCCGGCAGGACGAAGCGCTTGCCCGTGATCGTCTCGTAGGCGCGGATGTAGACCGCCGCGGTCTCCAGGACGACCTCGGCGGGGATCTCCGGGATCGCGTCCTTGTACGGGTCGCAGCGGGCGACGACCCAGTTGCGCACGAAGTCCTTGTCGAAGCTCTCCGGGGCCGAACCCGCGGCGAAGCGCTCGGGATAGCTCTGCGCGAACCAGTACCGGCTGCTGTCCGGCGTGTGGATCTCGTCGGCGAGGACGATCCGGCCCTCGGGATCCGTGCCGAACTCGTACTTCGTGTCGGCCAGGATCAGGCCGCGCTCCGCCGCCAGGGCCGTGCCGCGCGCGAACAGCGCCAGGGCCGCCCCCGACACGGTCTCCCACTGCGCGCGCGTCAGCAACCCGCGCTCGAGGATCTCCGCCTCGGTGAGCGGCTCGTCGTGGCCGCCGTCGAACGCCTTGGTGGTCGGCGTGATGATCGCCTCCGGCAGGCGCTGGTTCGGCCGCATCCCGTCGGGGAAGGTGTGGCCGTACATGTCCCGCTCGCCCGCGCGGTAGCGCGTCAGGATCGAGGTCGACGTGGTGCCCGCGAGGTAGCCGCGCACCACCACCTCCACGGGCAGGATATCCAGGCGCCGGCCGACCACCACGTTGGGATCGGGATAGGCGAGGACGTGGTTCGGGCACAGGTCGGCGGTCTGCTCGAACCAGTACCGGGCGGTCTGGGTCAGGACCTGGCCCTTGAACGGGATCGCCGCGAGCGCCCGGTCGAAGGCGCTGATCCGGTCCGACGTGATGAGGATGCGCCGGCCGTCGGGAAGGTCGTAATTGTCCCGGACCTTGCCGCGGTAGTGCCGGGGCAGCTCGGGCAGGGTCGCGTCGCGCAGGACCTGATGCGCGTGCGGGGCGAGATCTGCCGTGTTCATCGGGCTTTCCGTCAGGCTGAACGGCGACCGCGCCGCCGGACTTCTGTGCGCGGACGGGGCGGGAAATTCCAGTCCCGGCCTCACCGAGGGCGCCCGGTGCCGGCCCTCGCCCTGGTCGCGCCCGACCGGGACCCTACACTTACGCGGGGACCAACGACGGTGGACGACCGGCCGCGCGACGCCGAGCGCTTCTGCCGGACGGCCGAGGCGCGATGAACGAGACACCCCAACCGTCGGTCAGAGATCCGTTCCTGCGCCGGATCGAGACCGTGGCCCTGTTCCGGCTGTCCGACGCGGAGCGCGCCGCCCTCGTCGCGCTCCCGCTGCAGGTCGCCCAGTTCGAGCCCAACCAGGACATCATTCGGGAGGGCGACCGGCCGTCCCGGAGCTTCACGCTGCTCAGCGGTATCGCCTGCACCTACAAGTCGACACGCGCGGGCAAGCGGCAGGTGATGAGCTACCACGTCCCCGGGGACGTGCCGGATTTCCAGAGCCTGTTCCTGGAGGTGCTCGACATCAACATCGCCACGGTGAGCGCCTGCCGCCTCGGCTTCGTTCAGCACGACACGGTCCGGGCGATGCTGCGGGCGCACCCGCGCCTCAACGAGGTGTTCTGGCGCGCGACGCTGATGGACGCCGCCCTGGTCCGGGAATGGATGCTCAACACCGGGCGCCGGGAAGCGTATGCGCGGATGGCCCACCTGTTCTGCGAGCTGATGACCCGCCTCGACGCCGTCGGGCTGGCACCCGACCGGACCTGCGACCTGCCGATGACGCAGCCCGAACTCGCGGATGCCCTCGGGATCACGTCGGTCCACGTCAACCGGACGATCCGCGATCTCAAAGCCGCCGGCCTGATCACGCTCCGGGGTCGCCGCCTCACCGTCCACGACTGGGCCGGGCTGCAGGAAGCGGCCGAATTCGATCCGACCTACCTGCACCTGCGCGACGCGGAGACGCGCTGATTGGGACGCGCGGACGCGCGCGACCTGCAGCCGAGTATTGTCAGAAAATCGAAGATCCTGTCGCCGGCTCTACCGATCCGATGGTCGGGGGCTCAGCGGGATGATGGTGCCCAGGGACGGAGTCGAACCGCCGACACTGCGATTTTCAGTCGCATGCTCTACCAACTGAGCTACCTGGGCGTCGTCCGCGCCGGTGCCGGCCTCGGACGTCGCGGGGTATAGTGAGTGCTTGGCGGCCTGTCCAGCCTCGCGTGACATTGACGGGACCGGAAGGCCGAAAAATTCAGCGCTCCGGATCCGGCGGGGGCGGCGGCGCGTCGGGATCGAGCTCCTCGGGGATCGCGTAGCGCTCGTTGAGCCAGCGCCCCAGATCGACGTCGGCGCAGCGCTGGGAGCAGAACGGCTGGAACTCCGGCGCGGACGGTTTCCGGCAGATCGGACAGGGCGGCGGCCGGCGTTCGCGGTTCATGCGAGGGCGCCCCACCCGGCCCGCACAGGATACCCCTCGCCGTCGAGCAGGCTCAGGGTCTCGTAGAGCGGCAGGCCGACCACGCCGCTGTACGAGCCGACCAGCTTGACCACGAAGGCCCCGGCCAGGCCCTGGATCGCGTAGCCGCCGGCTTTGCCGCGCCACTCGCCCGAGGCCACGTAGCCCTGGATGTCCCGGCCCGAGAGCCGCTTGAACCGGACGCGGCTCTCGACGATCCGCTCGCGGCGCCCGCGGGGCGAGAGCACGCAGACCGCCGTGTAGACCCGGTGCTGCCGGCCCGAGAGCAGGCGCAGGCAATCCGCGGCCTCGTCGGGGATCTCGGCCTTCGGCAGGACGCGCCGCCCGACCGCGACGACCGTGTCGGCCGAGAGAAGCCAGGTCGGCGTCGTCGTGTCCTCCAGGTGGAGCGCCGCCTCGGCGGTGGCGAGCTTCGTCCGCGCGAGGCGACGCGCCAGCTCGCGCGGCGGCTCGGCCTTGCGCGGTGTTTCGTCGATCTCGGCGGGCAGGAGCGCCGCCGGCTCGATCCCGATCTGCTGGAGCAGCGCGAGACGGCGGGGCGAAGCGGACGCGAGCACGAGTCGCGCCGTCGGCTCATGCGTCGCGCCGATCGCTTCAGGTTTGGCGTCCATGATGTCCCGTTCGCACAATCGACCGGAGCCGCGCGACCGGAGCCGTGCGCGCCCTGCGCGGCGGCACTTCGTCGGCCGGGACAGGCTCGATGCGCCTGCCTGATAAGGGAAGGGGTCCGGCTTGTGAACTCGAGCGGGTGCCGACGCCCTGGCGAACGCGCGTGGATTCGCCTGGGCGTCCCACGCGGCCCGGTGCGTCCGCGGGCAGCGTTACTCAGGTCTGGCGGCGCCTCGGCGTGACCGAGGGCGCCGACGAATCCAGCTCAGAGCCCGGCGCGAAAGCGTCCGCAAGAACAGCGCAAGATGTCGAGGCGGCACGTAACCCATCGTTAACCACGATCGACGCAGGATGGCGTCACTCCAATGGGATCGTCATCGATGCTGAACGCTGACCCGCTCGTGCCGCGCCCGAAGCTCGTCAATGCGGCTCTGCTCGCCCGCGCCCTCGACGGGCTCCGGCCGCAGGTCGCCTCGCCGGTCGAGATGTGGCAGCGCCTCACCGATCAGTACGTGGTCGACCTCGACGCGGTCGCGGCGCTCCTGCCCGCCGACGAGCCGGAGACGCGCTGGCTTCCCGCCCGCGACTGAGGCCGGCCCGGACGGCACTGCACCTCTCAAGGGACGCGTCGTGCTGCGCTGGCACATGACGTGCTTCAAGTCTTCAGCAACCGGAGGAAGCGACCAGGCAACGACAACGCGGTGGCTCGCACGCCGGAGCACCCCGCGGACCTTTCGATCACTCGAAGCTGAGGTCCGTCATGTCGGAATTGCTCTCCGTTGCCCTCGTCTGTGCCGGCACGCTGCTGGCCCAGGACTGCTCGCGCGACACCGCCCTCGACGTCATCGTCGCGCCGGCGCACACGCCGATGGAATGCCTGATGCACGCCCAGACGATGGCCGCCCAGGCCGGGTTGCCCGGGGGCAGCGACCGGTACCTCAAGGTCGCCTGCGAGCATCGTCGGAGCGAGTCCGACCCGCGCCCGGTCATTCGCCGCGCCTCGTGACGGCGGGGGTGTGCCGGACGATTCGGCACACCCGAATGTGATCGGCGCGGCGCGTGGTGCATCAAAGTCACGTCACGACAATTCTTGTTCGCATCCGCCTATCGGACAGTTGCCGCCCCCGGGAACGGGACCCATCCTGCACGGCCACGCTGATGCAACCCTCACTCCGGCATCCGCCAACGTTGCCGCCCCGATGGCCCGCGTGCCGGGCAGGGCTCAAGCGAGTGCCTGCCCGATGCTGTACGACGCGTTCGATCTGCAGACCGACATGGCCGCCCAGACCCGGGCGTGGGGGCGGCTGCTGAACGACATCTGGTCGCCCTGGGTCGGGTGGGGCGAGCCGGCGACCTGGATGTCCGCCGGGGCCCGGATGATGATGCGCGCCGGCCTGACCTTCGCGCGGCCGCCCTACGGCATCGAGTCGGTGAATGTCGGGAACCGGAGCGTCCCGGTCTCCGAGGAGGCGGTCGAGGTCACGCCCTTCGCCACGCTGCTCCACTTCAAGAAGGACATCCACACCGAGCAGCCCAAGGTGCTGATGGTGGCGCCGATGTCGGGCCACTTCGCCACGCTGCTCCGCGCCACCGTGCGCACGATGCTGCCCGACCACGACGTCTACATCACCGACTGGCACAACGCCCGGGACGTGCCGCTCTCCGACGGGACCTTCGGCTTCGACGACTACGTGAGCCACCTCATCCAGTTCCTGCGGACCATGGGCGAAGGCGCCCACATGGTGGCGGTGTGCCAGCCCGCCGTGCAGGCCCTGGTAGCCGCCGCCGCGATGGCGCAGTCGAAGGACCCGGCCGCCCCGCGCAGCATGACCCTGATGGCCGGACCGGTGGATTGCCGGATCAACCCGACGGGCGTGAACGAGCTCGCGACCTCCAAGCCGATCGAGTGGTTCGAGAAGAACCTGATCGCCACGGTGCCGTCGCGCCACAAGGGGGCCGGCCGCAAGGTCTATCCGGGTTTCGTGCAGGTCTCGGCCTTCATGGCGATGAACGCCAAGCGCCACGTCCAGGGCCACGCCGACCTGTTCTGGCACATGGCCAACGGCGAGCACGACAAGGCCGAGGCGATCGAGTCCTTCTACGACGAGTATTTCGCCGTGCTCGATCTCGCCGCCGATTTCTACCTGGAGACGGTCAAGACCGTGTTCCAGGACCACGCCCTGGCCCGGAACGCGGTGTCGTATCGGGGCGAGCCGATCGACCTGCGCGCGATCCGCCGCACGGCGCTCATGACGGTCGAGGGTGAGCGGGACGACATCTGCGCCGTCGGCCAGACCATGGCGGCCCACGACCTGTGCTCGGACCTCGCCCCGTACATGCGGACCCATCACCTCCAGGCCGGCGTCGGCCATTACGGCGTCTTCGCCGGCCGGCGCTGGGAGTCGCAGATCTACCCGCAGGTGCGGAACTTCATCCAGGCGCACAACTGACCGCGCCCCGGTCGGGTCGGCGTCGCGCCGATTTGACCCGCCGACCTGCGCGGCCCACCATGCTAGGCACGTGTGACGGGGCCCGCCGGGCGCGGCTCCGTGGGCCACTCCTTCGGCGTGAGGCGGAACGGTCGGCGTGATCGGCAGCAACGGCACCGAGAGCAAGACCCGGGTGGGCGGAGCGGACGCTGCGTCCACGCGGCTCGACCGGCTCGTGGCGCAGGCGCGGGCCGCCGCCCTGTGGGAGCAGGCCTGGCCCGTGCTCTGGCGCGGCATCGGCGTCTTCCTGCTCTTCCTGGTCGTCTCCTGGGCGGGCGTCTGGCTCGACCTCACGCCGCTCTGGCGCCAGATCGGCCTCGGCGCCCTCGCCATCCTGCTCGTTGCCGCGCTCCTGCCGCTGATCCACATCGCCCGGCCGGACCGTCGCCTCGCCCTGGCGCGGCTCGACCGCGAGGCCGCCTCCCGCGATCCGAAGCTGCGGCACGGGCCGGCCTCGGCCGCCCAGGACAGCCTCGCCGTCGGCGCCGCCGATCCGGGGAGCCGGCTGCTGTGGGACCTCCACCAGCGCCGCGCCGCGCAGGCGATCTCGGCCCTGCGGGTCGGCCTGCCGCGGCCGGGCATGACCCGGCACGACCCCTTCGCGCTGCGCGCCGGCCTAGTGGTCGCGGCGGTCGCCAGCCTGTTCGTGGCCGGCCCCGAGTGGCGCCAGCGGATCGGCGCCGCCTTCGACTGGCAGGAGCCGGCGGCGCCCGGCCCGAACTTCCGCGTGGACGGCTGGATCGACCCGCCGCTCTACACGCGGCTTCCGCCGCTGCTGATCGCGATGGACGGGAGCGACCAGCACCTGCGCGCGCCGGTCAACGCGCAGCTGATCGTGCGGATCGCCGGCCAGGGCAAGGCCGCGTCCGAGACGACCCCCACGCCGAATGCCGGCCTCGTCCCGGTGCCGGGCCAGGAGGCGCGCGCCGACCTGCGCGAGGAGCGCTACCGCATCGTCGGCGGCGCCGCGCTGACGATCGTCACCCCGGCGGGCAAGCAGCGTCTCACGGTCGACGCGATCCCCGACCGGCCGCCGGAGGTGACCGCCGTGGGCGGCCCCGAGGTGAACGGGCGCGGCACCTTCAACCTGACCTACCGGGCGAAGGACGATTACGGGATCAGCTCGGCCGAGGCGGTGATCGAGCCGCTGAAATCCGCGCGGGCCCTGGTCCCGGTGCCGCAGATCAACCTGGCGCTGCCGGGCGACGCGAGCGGCGACACCGATACCAAGACCCTCGTGGACCTCACCGAGAGCCCGTGGTCCGGCGCGAAGGTGCGCTACCACATCGTCGTCAAGGACGAGGCCGGCCAGGAGGGGCGCACGCCCGACACCGAGATCGTCCTGCCGGCGCGGCCGTTCCGCGAGCCGCTGGCGCGGGCGCTCGCCGAGCAGCGCCGCCGGCTCGTCATCGCGCCCGACACGGATCGCCGCTGGGTCCAGGGGGCGCTGGACGCCCTGCTGGTCGCGCCCGACACGTACACGCCGCAGCCCGCGATCTTCCTCGGCCTGCGGACCGCGACCGAGCGCCTGCGCCGCGCCCGAACGGATGCCGACCTCGTCGCGGTGGCCGACCTCCTCTGGGAGATGGCTCTCAAGATCGAGGACGGCGACCTGTCGGACGCCGAGAAGCAGCTCCGCCAGGCCCAGGACCGGCTGAAGGAGGCGATCGAGCGCAACGCGCCCGACGACGAGATCAAGCGCCTGACGCAGGACCTGAAGCAGGCGCTCGACAAGTTCCTGTCCGAGATGGCGCAGAAGCAGGGCCGCGAGCCCCGCGAGCAGAGCGAGCGCGGCCAGAGCAACGGGCAGACCAAGACCGTCACGCCGGAGGATCTCGACAAGATGATCCAGGACATGGCGGAGGCGATGAAGCGCGGCGACACCGCCGTGGCGCAACGCCTGATGGAGCAGCTGCGCAACATCCTGGAGAATCTCCAGACCGCCGAGCGCGGCGGACGCTCCGATCAGGCGTCCCGCGAGATGCAGAAGCAGATGCGCGATCTCGACGCGATGTCGCGCGAGCAGCAGGGCCTGCGCGACGAGACCTTCAAGGACGGCGAGGAGCAGCGCGACGGCCAGCGCCCGCAGAACCGCGGCCAGCCGCAGCAGGGACAGCGCGGCCAGCAGGGCCAGCGCCAGCAGGGTCAGAAGGGTCAGCAGGGGCAAGGCCAGCAGGGTCAGGGCCAACAGGGCCAGAAGGGTCAGGGGCAGCAGGGCGAGGGCCAGCAGGGCGGCGTCGGCGAGCGCCAGCAGGCGCTCCGGCAGCGGCTGGAGGACCTTCAGAAGCGCATGAAGGAGAACGGCATGCGCGGCGAGCAGGGCCTCTCCGACGCCGAGGACGCCATGCGCGAGGCCGAGAACGCGCTGAAGGACGGCGATTCGGACGGCGCGGTCGACGCGCAGGGCCGCGCCCTCGACGGCCTCAAGCGCGGCGCCGACGGCATGGCCCAGCAGATGCAGGAGATGGCCGAGGGCCAGGGCGAGGGCCAGCAGGAGGGCGGCCAGCAGCCGGGCCAGCAGGGTCAGGCCGGCGCGCGCGACGACGATCCCCTCGGGCGCCCGACCCGCGGCCGCGACATGAGCGACGGGCGGGTCCGCGTCCCCACGGCCGACGAATCCGCGGTCCAGCGCGCCCGGCGCATCATGGAGGAGCTGCGGCGCAAGCTCGGCGACCCGAGTCGCCCCCGCGAGGAACTCGACTATTTCGAGCGCCTGCTCCGCCGCAACTGAGCGCCCGACACCTCAACGACGCGCCGAGCCGCATCGCGGCTTGCGCCCCACCCGGATCCCCGACCGCATGTCGTCCAACACCCTCGTCCTGATCGCCTGCCTCGCCGTCGCCGCGGTCCTGGTCGCGGGCCTCGCCAACATGATGCGCGGCGGCAGCGTGAACCTCTCGCAGAAGCTGATGCGCCTCCGGGTGCTCCTGCAGTTCGTCGCGATCGTGATCATCATGGGCGTCGTCTGGTGGCGCTCGGCGTGACGTCGTCGGGCCGGGTGTGACCGCGCCGCCGCACCGAACACCTTTCGATCCGGTGAAGGATGAATAGGCCGCCCCGCCGCGCGGGCCTCTGCTACGCTCGGTAGAAGCAAATCGCTGCGCCTAACCGGCCGAGCCCGCATGACTGCCCCTTCCCGCCTCCGTCTGTTCGGCCTTCTGACCGGGGCGGCGATTCTGCCGGCTTCGGCCGCCGACCTCGCGCCGCCGCCGCCCGCCGCCTACGCGGCCCCCGTCCAGCCGCTCAGCATCGTGTCGGAGATCCGGATCGGCGGCTCGGTGCAGGATCCCGGGAGCGCCGAGGGCAAGCTCCCCGGCTTCAGCAAGGCGAACGTCAACGGCGAGATCCTGTTCGCCAAGCCGCGCATCAGCGACGATCCGTTCTGGCAGGCCTTCGTGCCGCGGCCGACCGTCGGCGGCAGCTACAACACCGGCGGCCGGACCAGCTACGCCTATCTCGGCGCGACCTGGACGCTCGAGATCTTCCCCGAGACCTTCAACCGCCGCGTGTTCCTCGACGGGTTCTTCGGCGGCGTGGCCCATAACGGCTGGACCGGCCCGAAGGCCGAGACGCCCTACGGCTTCAACACCCTCGGCTGCTCGCCGATGTTCCGCGAGGCGGCCGCCCTGGGCTTCCGCCTGACGGAGCACTGGAGCATCATGGCGACGGTCGAGCACATGTCGAATGCCGGGCTCTGCGCCAACAACCGCGGCCTGACCAATTTCGGCGGCAAGATCGGCTACACGTTCTGAGGCACGCCACCCCGTGGTCAAGCTCAACCGCATCTACACGAGGACCGGCGACAAGGGGACGACCGCGCTAGCGGACGGGCAGCGGCGCTCGAAGGCGGACCTGCGGGTCGAGACCTACGGCACCGTCGATGAGACCAATGCCTGCATCGGCATGGCGCGCCTGCACACGCAGGGCCCCCTCGACGGGATGCTGGGGGCGATCCAGAACGACCTGTTCGACCTCGGCGCCGACCTCGCGACGCCGCCGACCCCCGAGCCCCTCCCCTACGAGCCGCTGCGGATCGTGGCGAGCCAGGTCGACCGGCTGGAGCGCGACATCGACGCGCTCAACGCCGCGATCCCGCCGCTGAAATCCTTCGTGCTGCCCGGCGGCTCGCCGGCTGCCGCGGCCCTGCACCTCGCCCGGACCGTCTGCCGGCGCGCCGAGCGGCTCGCGGTGAGCCTCGCGGCGCGGGAGGACGAGACGGTCTCGTCCGAGGCGCTGCGCTACCTCAACCGCCTGTCGGACTTCCTGTTCGTGGCGAGCCGGGCGGCGAACGGCGACGGGGCCGACGACGTGCTCTGGGTGCCCGGCGCCAATCGCTGAGCCGGCATCGCGGTTTTCGCGGGGCCGCCACGGCGCCGCGTTGACAAGGCGGAAATGTGGCCGTTACGGTCCGGCGCCTTGCGTGCCCCGGCCACGCTGCGCCTCGCGCGCCCGTGGGAGTGGCCTGCACGACGACAAGAATCCTCCGGGGAAGGATCGTGACCGCCATGAAGGTGCTGGTGCCCGTCAAGCGGGTGGTGGACTACAACGTCAAGATTCGCGTGAAGGCCGACGGCTCCGGCGTCGAGCTCGCCAACGTCAAGATGTCCATGAACCCCTTCGACGAGATCGCCGTCGAGGAGGCGATCCGCCTGAAGGAGAAGGGCAAGGTCACCGAGATCGTGGCCGTGTCGATCGGCCCGCAGCAGGCGCAGGAGACGCTGCGCACGGCACTCGCCATGGGCGCCGACCGGGCGATCCTGGTGAAGACCGACGTGAACTGCGAGCCGCTCGCCGTCGCGAAGCTCCTGAAGGCCGTCGTCGAGAAGGAGAGGCCGGAGCTCGTCATCCTCGGCAAGCAGGCGATCGACGACGACTCGAACCAGACCGGCCAGATGCTCGCCGCCCTGCTCGGCTGGCCTCAGGGCACCTTCGCGTACAAGATCGAGCCCGGCGAGGGCAGCCTCGACGTCACCCGCGAGGTCGATGGCGGCCTGCAGACCGTGAGCCTCAAGCTGCCGGCCATCGTGACGACGGACCTCCGCCTCAACGAGCCGCGCTACGCATCGCTGCCCAACATCATGAAGGCCAAGAAGAAGCCCCTGGAGGAGCTGGCACCCGACGCGCTCGGCGTCGACGTCACGCCGCGGCTCACGGTGCTGAAGACCGCCGAACCGCCGGGCCGCTCGGCCGGCGTCAAGGTCGCCTCCGCGGCCGAGCTCGTCCAGAAGCTCAAGGTCGAAGCCGGCGTCATCTGATCCGAGGCGGGGCTCCCGGTCGACGGTCGAGCCCCGCGCCACCACCTTCGAGGGCACCAGCAGACCATGACGACACTTCTCTTCGTCGAGCACGGCAACGGCCAGATCAAGGACAGCACGCTGAAGGCGCTCGCCGCCGCCAAGGAGATCGGCGCGCCGGTCCACGCCCTCGTGCTGGGCACCGGCTCCAAGGCCGTGGCCGAGACCGCGGGCAAGCTCGACGGCGTCGAGAAGGTCCTGAACGCCGAGGACGGCGTCTACGACCACGATCTCGCCGAGCCGGTCTCGGCGCTCATCGCCGCCATCGCCGAGCCCTACGACACGATCATCGCCTCGGCCTCGACCACGGGCAAGAACGTGCTGCCGCGCGTGGCCGCCCTGCTCGACGTCGCGCAGGTCTCCGACATCATCAAGGTGGTCTCGCCCGACACGTTCGAGCGGCCGATCTACGCCGGCAACGCCATCCAGACCGTGCAGGCGCCCGCCGGCAAGAAGGTGATCACCGTGCGCACGGCGGCCTTCAAGGCGGCCGAAGAGGGCGGCGCCCCGGCGCCGGTGGAGGCCGTCTCGGCGGCCGCGCCTGAGGCGGGCGGCTCGAGCTTCAAGGGCGAGGAGATCGCCAAGTCCGACCGGCCGGAATTGGCCTCGGCGCGGATCATCGTCTCCGGCGGCCGCTCGCTCGGATCCTCGGACAAGTTCCACGAGCTGATCGAGCCGCTGGCCGACTCGCTGGGCGCCGCCGTCGGCGCCTCGCGCGCCGCCGTGGACGCGGGCTACGCGCCGAACGACTGGCAGGTGGGGCAGACCGGCAAGGTCGTGGCGCCGGACCTCTACGTCGCGGTGGGGATCTCGGGCGCGATCCAGCACCTCGCCGGCATGAAGGACTCGAAGGTCATCGTCGCCATCAACAAGGATGAGGACGCGCCGATCTTCCAGGTGGCCGATTACGGCCTCGTCGGCGACCTGTTCCAGGTCGTTCCCGAGCTGCAATCCGAGATCGGCAAAGCCAAGGGCCAGTAACGGCACCGGATCTGGCAACCCGCGAGCATTGTCGCAGAACGCGGCTTCACGGGTTCCTTCCGGATCGAGGATTGGTCTAGAAGGCAGCAGCGGCGAGACTTCGCGCGGTGCCGTCGCGTCCGTGCCGTCCAGAGAGCTGGGCGGCAGCGCTGCGGCATCCGCCTTGGGGGCACAGGTCGGCACATGCATATGGAGATCAAGCGGGTCGGCATCGTCGGCGCGGGCCAGATGGGCAGCGGCATCGCGCAAGTCTGCGCCACCGCCGGCTTCGAGGTTCTGCTGAACGACCGCGATCCCGCCCGGCTCGAGAACGGGCTGTCGGTGATCGAGGGCAGCCTCGCGCGCCTCGTCTCGAAGGGCACGCTCACCGAAGGCGACAGCGGCGAGGCCCGCTCGCGCATCGTCCCCGCCCGCGACTTCGCTGCCCTCGGCCCGTGCGATCTCGTCATCGAGGCGGCGACCGAGAACGAGGCGACGAAGCGCGAGATCTTCACCACGCTCTGCGGGTCGCTGCGGCCGGAGACCCTCGTGGCGACCAACACGTCGTCGATCTCCATCACCCGGCTGGCGGCGGCGACCGACCGGCCGGAGAAGTTCATCGGCATCCACTTCATGAACCCAGTGCCGGTGATGCAGCTCGTCGAGCTGATCCGCGGCATCGCGACCGAGGACACGACCTACGAGTCGGCCAAGGCGTTCATCGCGAAACTCGGCAAGACGTCGACGATGTCGGAGGATTTCCCGGCCTTCATCGTCAACCGGATCCTGCTGCCGATGATCAACGAGGCGATCTACACGCTCTACGAGGGCGTCGGATCGGTCGAGTCGATCGACACCGCCATGAAGCTCGGCGCGAACCACCCGATGGGCCCGCTGCAGCTGGCCGACTTCATCGGCCTCGATACCTGCCTGTCGGTCATGCAGGTTCTCTACGAGGGCCTCGCCGATTCGAAGTACCGGCCCTGCCCGCTCCTCGTGAAGTACGTCGAGGCCGGCTGGCTCGGCCGGAAGGCCAAGCGCGGCTTCTACGATTACCGCGGCCCGACGCCGATCCCGACCCGCTGAGAGGGTCGGCCGCGGGACGGCGCATCCCGTCCCGCGCGCGACGCCTTACTTCGGCGCGCCGTTCGCGCCCGGCTGGGCCGGCTGCGGATAGGACGGGTTGCCGCCCGGGACGGCGGTGCTGTTCGACGGCGACGACCCGCCGGACTGGCCGTTGACCGAGCCCGTCACCTCCTTGCGCGACGCGTCCTGGCTCTGGCTGGCGTAGTCCTTCGGCGAGTTCGCGCCGTTCCACGTGAGCAGGCCCACGGTGGCGATCGCCAGCAGGACGAGGCTCGCCACCAGGACCCAGAGCACCGGCTTGCCGCGCTCGCCCTGGCGGCTCTCGTTGGGGTTCAGTCTCTCGGCCATGTGCAAAACCTTCCTCGGCGGGACGCCACACGCCGGAACGGGCGCTGTGCGACACGATCTCGTTACCGGCCGCCAACGCGGGGCCGCCGAGGCAGGTTCCTGACGGGGCCGGCTCAGCGGCCGGTCGTCAGCAGGATCTTGCCGAGATGGGCGCTCGATTCCATCAGCTCGTGCGCCTCCCGCGCCCGCTCGAGCGGGAACGTGGCGTGGGTGACGGAGCGGATGCGTCCGGCCTCGAGTTCGGGCCAGATGTCCCGACGGAGACCGTCGGCGATCGCGGCCTTGTCGGCCTTCCCGCGTGGCCGGAGCGTCGAGCCGGTGAAGGTCAGGCGGTTGCGCATGATCGGCGTGATGTTCAGCCCGTCGACCTTGTAGCCGCCCATCAGCGCGATCATCACCAGCCGCCCGTCCGGTGCCAGCGACTTCAGGTTCCGGGCGAGGTAGCTGGCGCCGATCATGTCGAGGATGACGTCGACGCCGCGCCCGTCGGTGAGGCGCTTCAGTTCCTCGGCGAAGTCGGCCTGCTTGTAGTCGATCGCGGCATCCGCCCCGAGATCCTCGCAGAACCGGCACTTCTCGGCGGAGCCCGCCGTCGCGAAGACCCGGGCGCCGACATGCTTGGCGATCTGGATCGCCGTGGCGCCGATGCCGCTCGACCCGCCGTGGACGAGGAAGCTCTCGCCGCGCGTCAGGCGGCCGCGCTGGACCACGTTGGAGTAGACCGTGAAGAAGGTCTCCGGCAGACCGCCGGCATCGACCAGCGAGACGGCCTTCGGTCGCGGCAGGCAGTGGGCCGCCTCGGCCACGGCGTACTCGGCGTAGCCGCCGCTGATCACCAGGGCGCAGACCTCGTCGCCGGCCGACAGGCCCTCGACCCCGCTGCCGAGCGCGACCACGCGGCCGGCGACTTCGAGGCCGGGAATCTCGGTGGCGCCGGGCGGCGGCGGGTACACCCCGGACCGCTGCGCGACGTCGGGCCGGTTCACCCCGGCCGCCACCACCTCGATCAGGACCTGGCCGGGCCCCGGGCTCGGCACGGGCGCGTTCTCCAGGCTGATCACCTCCGGTCCCCCGGAACCCGCGTAACGGATCTGGCGCATGGTCCCGGGCAGGTCGGTGGTGGCCATCAGCGATTGTCCTCAGCGCGCACGTCGTCTCGGCCGCGCTCACGGTGTCGCGGCCCGGCTCTACTTGCGGCAACGGGCGCGCTTGGCAAGCCGCGTGCCCGTTGCCGGTCCGGGGAGCCGCCTAGCGGGCCGCCGCCTTCACGGCGGCCGGGAGGACGATCGCGCCCTGCGCGAGGCTCTTCGGCCAGACCGCGACCTGCTTGCCGTCCTGCCACTGCGCCATCAGGCCGGTAACGAAGCCCGGCCCGTACTTGATCGAGTGGGTGAATTGGTCGTCCTTGCCGTAGAACTGCGTGCGCCCGACGGTGCCGACCCAGTCGGTCTTCTCCAGGGCGTCGACGAGCTTGTCGGCCTCCGTGGTGCCGGCCCGCTTCACCGCGTCGGCGGCGTAGTAGACCTGATCGTAGGCCATGTACCCGGCGTAGGACGGGTCGCTGCCGAAGCGCTTCTTGAACGCGGCGCTGAAGGCGAGCGACTTGTCGGTGATCGCCGCGCCCGGCACGGCGATGCTCTGGAAGATCACGCCCTGGGTCGCGCCGTTGGTGTTCGACCAGAAGGTCGAGGAGGTCGCCTGCGAGTTCATGCCGGTCATGGCGAGCGGCACCTTCTGGTTCTGCCACTGCACGGTCGGCTGCACGCCGACATGCGAGATGCCGGTGACGATCAGGTCGGGCTTGGCCGCCTCGATCTTGTTGTAGATCGGCGTGAAGTCGCCCGTGTCCGGCGAGAAGCGGATGTGGTCGACGACCTTCACGCCGATCTCGGGCAGGCACTTCTCGTAGCCGACGTCGAGCGGCCGGGTCCAGGCCGCGTCCTCGCTCATGATCGCGGCGGTCTTCACCTTCATCAGGTCGATCAGCATGTCCTTGGTGGAATCGCAGATGGACTGGGCGAGCGCCGCCGAGGTCAGGTAGCCATGGAAGGTGTACTTGTTGCGCGCGTAGTCCTTGTGGACCGCGGCGCTGATCTCGTTCGAGGCCGCGCCGGGCGTGATCATCGGCGTCTTGAGCCGGGCCGCCCAGGGCATCAGCGCCAGCACGACCTCGGAGATGTAGCTGGCGATGACGAGGTTGACCTTGTCCTCGGAGACCGCCCGCTGGAAGGCTCGGACCGCGTCGGAGGCCGAGGACTTGTCGTCGTAGGTGACGACCTGGATCTGGCGCCCGTCGACGCCGCCCTGGGCGTTGATCTCGTCGGCGGCGAGCTGGACGGCCTGCGGGATCGAGGCCCCGACCACCGACTGCGCCTCGGCGATCACCCCGATCCTGATGGGATCCGCGGCCCGCGCCTGTGTCGATCCCAGTAATCCGGCCACTGCGAGCAGGGCGAGGGCCCGGCTCGAGACGCTGCGTTCCATCGGCATGGGCTTCCTCCTGCGGCCCGTGCGGCTTTTGCCGCCGCATCGGGTTCAGGACAGGATAGTGCAGCACGCGGATGCTTGAATACAGTGTGCAGATGCGGAAAGCCGTGACAGACGGGCGCTCACCTGTCCGCCCGGCCGAAGATCAGGCTCAGATTGTTGGCGGGCATGGCCACGCGCCGGACCAGGCTGAGCCCGTGCCGGGTCGCTTCCGCCGCGACGGCGTCGAGGTCCCGCACGCCCCAGGCGGGATCCCGCGCGCGTAAGGAGGCGTCGAAGGCGGCGTTGCTCTCCGCGAACGGCCGGTCCGCCTCGCGGAACGGCCCGTACAGGAACAGGACGCCGCCCGCGCTCAGGACGCGTCCGGCGCCGGCCATCAAGCCCTCGGTGGCGGCCCAGGGCGCGATGTGGATCATGTTGATGCACACGATCCCGTCGACCCGCTCGACGGGCCACGCCGCGGCGGCGGCGTCGAGCGCGAGCGGCGGCCGGATATTGGCGAGCCCGGCCCGGAGCGCGTGCGCGGCGATGCTGCGCCGGGCGGCGGGTTCGGGATCGCTCGGCAGCCAGTCCAGGCCAGGCAGGGCCGCGGCGACGTGAACCGCGTGCTCACCGGAGCCGCTGGCGATCTCCAGAACGGTGCCGCTGTCGGGCAGGATCTCGCGGAGCACGGCCAGGATCGCGTCGCGGTTGCGCGCGACGGCCGGCGCCGTCAGGGCCTCGTTGACGTCGACGTCCCAGCCGAGCATGGAGGCCCTCCATCGGTCTGCGCAGTCCGTCGACGGGATGGCGGCCGGACGCGTCACGCACCCATATTGCGCGGGCGGACCCGTTGCCATACCGCATTCCACCGGTGTTCCGCCCGTTCGATGCGCTGTTCGCGCCAGCCTCCGCGTCTCTCGCGGTGCGAACCGTCCCGATCGGCCCGGCAGGGTTGAGAGCGCCGCCCCACTTCCGGACTTGCCGTCCTCCGAGACGTCCAGGGATTCGCCCATCGTGCCCGACCCGCAAGCCGCCCGGACACTACCCAAGGTCGCGACCGGCATCACCGGTTTCGACGACCTGACCCATGGCGGTCTGCCGGCTGGGCGGCCGACGCTCATCTGCGGCGCCGCGGGCTGCGGCAAGACGCTGTTCGCCACGACCTTTTTGGTCAACGGCGCGACGCTCTACGGCCAGCCCGGCGTGTTCATGAGCTTCGAGGAGCGGGCCGAGGATCTGGCGGCGAACGTCGCGTCGCTCGGCTACGACCTCGACGGTCTCGTCGCCGCGGGCCATCTCGCCATCGACCACGTGCGCGTGGAGCGGAGCGAGATCGAGGAGACCGGAGAGTACGACCTCGAGGGCCTGTTCATCCGCCTCGGCTTCGCGGTGGACTCGATCGGGGCCAAGCGCGTCGTCCTCGACACGATCGAGACGCTGTTCGCGGGCTTCACCGATCCGACCCTGCTCCGCGCCGAGCTGCGCCGCCTGTTCGGCTGGATCAAGGATCGCGGCCTGACCGCGATCATCACGGGCGAGCGCGGCGACGGGCCGCTCACCCGCCAGGGCCTGGAGGAGTACGTCTCCGACTGCGTCGTGCTGCTCGACAACCGCGTCGAGGACCAGATCACCACGCGACGGTTGCGCGTCGTCAAGTATCGAGGCTCCGCCCACGGCACCAACGAGTACCCGTTCCTGATCGATCACGCGGGGATCAGCGTCCTGCCGGTGACCTCGGCGGATCTCGTCTACGGGGTGCCCGACGGCATCCTCTCGACGGGGATCGCCGGGCTCGACGCCATGCTGGGGCCGCGGGGCTTCCATCGCGGCTCCGGGATCCTGATCTCCGGCGAGGCCGGGACCGGGAAGAGCATGCTCGCCGCCTCGATCCTCGACGCGGCCTGCCGGCGCGGCGAGCGCTGCATGGCCTTCGTGTTCGAGGAGAGCGGTGCCCAGATCATCCGCAACGCGCGCTCGATCGGGCTCGACCTCGCCGCGCACGTGGCGAGCGGCCGCCTCCGCTTCGAGGCCGCGCGGCCGAGCCTGTTCGGTCTGGAGACGCATCTCGCGCGGATGCACCGCGACCTCGACCAGTTCCGGCCGGACGTGGTGGTGCTCGACCCGATCTCGGCCCTGCGCGGGTCGTCGGGCGAGCTGCAGGCGACGCTCCTGCGCATGATCGACCTGATCAAGACCCGCGGCATCACGGCGATCTTCACGACCCTCCGCGGCGACGGCTCCCTGATCGAGGACAACGATCTCGGCGTGTCCTCCCTGATGGATGCCTGGATCAAGCTCCAGAACATGGAGGCGAACGGCGAGCGGACGCGGACCCTCTACGTCATCAAGGCGCGGGGTATGAGCCACTCCAACCAGATCCGCGAATTTCTGATGTCGTCGGACGGGATCCAGTTGGTGGATGCCTATATTGGTCCTTCAGGTGTTCTCACCGGCACCGCGCGCCTGGTTCAGGAGGCTCAGGAACGCGCGGCCGCGCTGCAGCACCGGGACGCGACCGAGCGCCGGCTCCGAGATATGGCGCGCCGACGCTCCGCCTTGGAGCGTCAGATCGAGGAGCTCAGGGCCGGTCTCGAGGCGGCCGTGGACGAGGAGGAGAGCCTGCGTACCGAGGACGCGGCGCGGGGCGTCACGCTCGCGGCGGAGCAGCAGGCGTTGAGCGCACGACGGAGTGCCGCGGAATGAGCGATACGACATCGGACGACCAAGCACCCGAGACGGATCCCGACCGCGATGCCGGCCACTATCACCTGCGCCTCTACGTCGCCGGGCAGACGGCCAAGTCTCTCGCTGCCCTGAGCAACCTGAAGCGGTTCTGCGAGGAGCACCTGGCCGGCCATTACGACATCGAGGTCATCGACCTCATGAAGAACCCTCAGCTCGCCGCCGGCGATCAGATCCTCGCGATCCCGACCCTCGTGCGCCGGCTGCCGTCGCCGCTCAAGCGGATCATCGGCGACCTGTCGAACACCGAGAAGGTTCTGGTCGGCCTCGACATCCGTCCCAAGGCCGACCGGCCTTGAACGCGGCCGCCTCGTCTCCGACGGACGCGGAGCACGTCCGGTTGCGGCTGTTCGTGGCCGGAACCGCGTCGCGCTCGCTGCGCGCGGTCGAAGTGCTGCGCCGCATCTGCGAGGCCCACTTCCCGGGCCGCTACGAGCTGGAGATCGTCGACATCTATCAGCAGCCCGACCTTGCCGAGCGCGACGGGATCCTCGCCGCGCCCACACTCCTGAGACTGGCGCCGGGGCCGGAACGGCGCCTCTCGGGCGACCTCCTGGATGAGGGCCGCGTGCTGCGCAGTCTCGAGATCGCGTCCGCCGCGGAGCCGCTCTGATGGGTGTGGACGCTCTGCTGCCCGGCGACGAGCCCGGGCTCGACGCCTATCGCGCCCATATCCGCGAGCTCGAGGCGCGGCTGGAGGAGAGCGAGGAGACCCTCGCGGCCATCCGCCGGGGCGATTTCGACGCCGTCGTGGTGGAGGGCCCGAACCACGAGCGCCTCGTCTACACGCTCGAGAACGCGGACCTGCCCTACCGGGCGCTAATCGAGCAGATGCAGGAAGGCGCGTTCACGTTGGCGCTGGACGGGACGCTGCTCTACTGCAACCGGCGGCTGGCCGAGATGCTCGGCGAGCCGCAGGAGCGCCTGACCGGCCGCGCGCTCCGGAATTTCGTCCACGCGGATGTCGACCTCGGGCGCCTGATCCGGCACGCGATGGACGGGCCCGTCCGCGAGGAGATCGCGCTGCACGCGGCGGGATCGGAGAGCGCGACCTTCCTGTCGCTCAGCCGCTTCGCCTGCCAGGGCGATCAGCCGCTCCTCTGCGGGATCCTGACGGACCTGACCGAGCAGCGACGCAGTATGCAGGCGTTGGCGGAGGCTCATGCCAAACTCCAGTCCGAGAGCGCCGAGCGCGAGCGCGTGGAGGAGGCGCTGCGGCAGTCGCAGAAGCTCGAAGCGGTGGGGCAGCTGACCGGCGGCGTCGCCCACGACTTCAACAACCTGCTGACGGTGATCAAATCCTCCACCGACCTGCTCAAGCGCCCGGACCTGCCGGAGGAGCGCCGTCGCCGTTACGTCGAGGCCATCTCCGACACGGTCGACCGCGCCGCCAAGCTGACCGGCCAGCTCCTGGCCTTCGCGCGCCGTCAGGCCCTCCGGCCCGAGGTTTTCGAGGTGGGCGCCTCGCTGCGGGCCGTGGCGGAGATGCTGGATTCGGTCACCGGAGCGCGCATCAGCGTTCTGGCCGAAATCCCCGCCACCCCCTGCTACATCCGCGCCGACCTCAGCCAGTTCGAGACCGCGCTGATCAACATGGCGGTGAACGCCCGCGACGCGATGGGCGGTGAGGGCACCCTCACCCTGAAGCTATCCGGCGACCGGCCGATGCCGGCGATCCGCGGTCACGCGGGGTCGCGCAGCACCTTCGCGGCGGTGTCGCTGTCCGACACCGGCATCGGCATTCCGTCCGACGTGCTGCCGCGCATCTTCGAACCGTTCTTCACCACCAAGGACATCGGCAAGGGCACCGGGCTCGGGCTGTCCCAAGTCTTCGGCTTCGCCAAGCAGTCCGGGGGCGACGTCGACGTGTCCAGCAGCCCGGGCCACGGCACGACCTTCACGCTCTACCTGCCGCAGGCGGAGTACGCGCCGGACATGTCCGTCACGCCGCGGAGCGAGGAGAGCGGGCTCGACGGCGCCAGCCTCTGCGTGCTGGTGGTCGAGGACAACATCGAGGTCGGCCGCTTCGCCACGCAGATCCTGGAAGATCTCGGGCACAAGACCGTCTGGGCGACCAATGCCGAGGAGGCGCTCGTCGAGATCGAGAGGATCCCCTTCCGCTTCGACGCCGTCTTCTCCGACGTCGTGATGCCCGGCATGGGCGGCATCGCGCTGGCCCGCGAGCTGCAGCGGCGCCTGCCCGACCTGCCGGTGGTCCTCACCTCCGGCTACAGCCACGTGCTGGCGCAGGAGGGCGTCCACGGCTTCGACCTGATCCAGAAGCCCTATTCGGTGGATCAGCTCTCGCAGACCCTCCGTAAGGTCGTCGGCAAGGGCCGCGCCGGAGCCCGGCGGCGGCGCTGAGGCCGGCTCCTAGCGGGTGCCGTACATCCGGTCGCCGGCGTCGCCGAGGCCCGGGACGATGTAGCCGTGGTCGTTCAGGTGGCTGTCGATCGCCGCGGTCCAGACCGGCACGTCCGGATGGGCGGCCTGGAACTTGGCAAGGCCCTCCGGCGCCGCCAGCAGGCAGACGAAGCGGAGGTCGGAGGCGCCCCGGGCCTTGAGGCGGTCGAGGGCCGCGATCGCCGAGTTGGCGGTCGCCAGCATCGGATCCAGCACCAGCACCGTCCGGTCGGCCAGATCGGACGGCGCCTTGAAGTAGTACTCCACGGCTTCCAGCGTCTCGGGATCCCGGTAGAGCCCGATATGCGCGACGCGGGCCGACGGCACCAGCGACAGCATGCCGTCGAGAAAGCCCACTCCGGCGCGGAGGATCGGCGCGAGCACCAGCTTCTTGCCCTGGATCTGCTGCCCCTGCATCGGCTGGAGGGGCGTCTCGATGGTGACGGGCTCCAGCGGGAGGTCACGGGTCACCTCGTAGGCCAGCAGCATCCCGATCTCGTTGAGGATCTGCCGGAAGCCCTTGGTCGAGCGGTTCTTGTCCCGCAGATGGGTCAGCTTGTGCTGCACCAGCGGGTGATCGACCACGGTGACCCGAGCCGTCGACATGCCCCGAACCCTCCCCTTGCGGTTGAGGAGCAATGCAGGAGCGAAGGCCGGGGTGCAACTCGTCCCGGTGATCCCGGCGGAAGGCCGGATCGACGGAGGTGCGTGAGGACTCGGGTAGGCATCGCGGCCGGGCGCGGAATCCTCTCGGATGGATGGGAGCTCGGTCGGCGCGGACCGTCGCGTGCGGGTCCGGCACAAGCGTCACTTGTCTCGTCGCCGTCAACGCTTTCGTCTGGATAAGAGAGATTTTCGGCCGAAACAGATACCCGAACTTGCGCGACGGTTGACCTTTATTTGATATAATAATGTAGCTTTGTTCGGTAAATTATCGGTTCTAGAGTATTATCATAAGTAAAAATCATTCTACGATGTTTCTAAGGCGCGAGTTGCGCGAGATCCTGAAGTGGCTAGATGCAGTCGCCTGCGTCGGACCGCCCGATGCGACCGTCCCGCACTCGGATCTGGCCGAGGATCGTCATGCGCGCATCCATTCCACTCAAAGCAATCCTGGCCCTTCTCTTCGCAGGACTTGCCCTGATCTCCGCGGCGCAGGGCGGTCTGTCCCTCCGTCAGCTGGCCGGGATCGGGCAGGCTGCGACGGCGCTGGCCAGGGACTGGGTGCCCTCCCTCGAGAAGGTCGGCGCGATCGAAGTGGCGGCCTCCGAGGTGCGCATCAAGCAGTACCGGCTCATCCTGCTGTCGGATACACCGGAGCACCGGGACGCCAATGAGGCCGCCCTGGCGAACACGCACGCGCGGCTGCGCGACGCGCGCCGGGCTTACGAACCGCTGATCACCACCGTCGAGGAGCGGCGGCACTACGACGCGTTCGGCGCGTCCTGGACCCGATTCGCGGAGGTGGAACGGGACGTGCGGCGCCTCGTGGAGGCGGGGCGGCAGACGGAGGCGACCGCGCTGCTGATCCGGCCCGACGTCGTGGCACTGTACGACGGCGCCCGGGCGGCGCTGGCCCGTCTGGCGGACCACGACGAGAAAGCGGCGCAGCAGGACGCGGACGCGGCGATGATCCGGGTCGAGGCCGCGTCCGCCGCGGCCGTCGCCAGCATCGGCCTCGCGCTGGTGTCCGCCCTGGCGGCGGCGATCTTCGGCCTCCTCTACATCTCGCGGCCGATCGCCGCGATGACCGCCGCGATGACCCGGCTGGCGCGGGGTGAGGCCGGCACCGAGGTCCCGTTCCGACACCGTCGCGACGAGATCGGCGCCATGGCGGCGGCCGTCCAGGTGTTCAAGGACAACCTGATCCGCACCCGGCAGCTGGAGGCCGAGGCCGAGGCGGCGCGGCAGGACGCGGAGCGCCAGCGCAGCCTCGCGATGCGGCAGGTCGCCGACCGCTTCGCCGACGCCGTCGGCGGGATCGTCGCGCAGGTCTCGACGGCGGCCGCCGGCCTGCAGGCCACGGCCCGCGGCATGACGGAGACCGCGGCCGAGACCGCGGGGCAGTCGACCACCGTCGCGGCCGCGGCCGAGGAGGCGGCCAGCAACGTCGGCACCGTGGCGGCGGCGGCCGAGGAACTCGGCGCCTCCGTGCAGGAGATCGGCCGGCAGGTCGACGGCTCGGCCGGCCTCGCGCGGGCGGCGGTCGCGGAGGCCGACCGGACCGGCGCGCTGGTCCGGGACCTGAGCGAGGCCGTGGCGCGGATCGGCGACGTGGTCGGGCTGATCTCGACCATCGCGGGTCAGACCAACCTCCTGGCGCTCAACGCCACGATCGAGGCGGCGCGCGCGGGCGCGGCCGGCCGCGGCTTCGCGGTGGTGGCCACGGAGGTGAAGGCGCTGGCCGAGCAGACCGCCCGGGCCACGGAAGAGATCGCGGGCCAGATCGGGCGGGTGCAGGCCTCGACCGGGCAGGCCGTCGCGGCGATCGGGACGATCACGGCCCGGATCCGGGACATCGACGGCGTGGCGACGACGATCGCGGCGGCGGTGGAGCAGCAGGGCGCGGCGACCCACGAGATCGTCCGCAACGTCGGTCAGGCCGCGGCCGGCACCGGCGAGGTGACCCGCAGCATCGTCAGCGTCGCTGGGGCCGTCGAGAAGACCGGTCAGGCCGCCGGGCAGGTTCTGGCCGAGGCGTCGCGGCTCTCGGAGCAGTCCGAGCACCTGAACGGCGAGGTGGCGCGGTTCCTCGATCGCGTCCGCGCGGCCTGAGACGGCACGCGGTGTTCAGGGGGTGCGTCCGGGCCGATGAGCCCGGACGCCGCGTCGCAGAATCAGACCGCGCGGCCGCCACCCTCGGTCCGGCGCTTGGCCATGAACGCGTCGAACTGCTCGCGGTCCCGGGCGCGCTTCAGCTCCTCCACGAAGTCCGAGAAGGCGCGGCTCTCTTCCTCGAGGGCGCGGCGCTGCGCCTCGAGGCGGTCGAGCTCGGCCCGGCGGTACTCGTCGAAGGCGGCGTTCCCGCTGCCGCCGCGGCGGTTCGCGGCCTCGAAGGCGCGGGCAAAGCGCGACGCGGGGCGCCCGCCCTCGAACCCCGACACCGTCCGGCGCGCGGCGTCCCGCATCTCGGCGAAGGCCGGGTAGCCCGCGAATTTCCAGGCCACGAGCGCGAGGCCGATCGGCCACCAGTAGATGAAGCCCACCACGATCGCGCCGATCTCCAGCGACCGACGCGGGAACGGGCCGGACCGGCAGAGCCTGCCGGTCGCCCAGGGAGAGGAGGATTGAGAGGTCACGGCTGTGCTCCGCTGTTCATGTGAACGCGGTTAACATGCGGGTCCGGCGGGGGCCTTTCAAGGCCGCCCACCGCCGCCGTCGCGCTCGCCGGGGCGCCCCGCCCCGTGGACCAGGGCGAGGACTCCGGCCCGCAGCAACTCGTACTTGTCGGGGAAGCCGGGGCCGCGCGGCAGATGGCCGGCGGCCGAGAGGGTGGCGAGGCCGTGCGCGAGGGCCCAGACTTCCAGGGCGATGAAGCGGGGCGCCACGCCCCCGAACCCGTCCGCGAAGGTCGCCTGCAGCGCTTCCACCAGCAGGTCGAAGGGACTCGGCCGCGCCTCCGCACCGGGGGTGCCGGGCGGCGCGTCGGGATCGGCCCCGCCGACGGGTGCCCCGCGGGTCTCGAAGATCGCCGCGTAGTAGGCCGGCTCCTCCTCGGCGAAGGCGAGATAGGTCTCACCCATCCGGGTGAACCGCTCCAGCGGCGTCCCGCGCGACGTCAGGGCCCGCGCCAGACGCGCGGCGAGCTCCGCGAAGCCGCGCCCGGCGAGTTCCTCGAGGAGCGCCTCGCGGCCGCGGAAATGGCGGTACAAGGCGGCCGGCGTCACGCCGACGAGCCGCGCCGCGTCGACCAGGGTGAAGCCGCCGATCCCGCGCTCGGCGATGAACCGGCGCGCGGCCTCCAGCAGGGCCTCCTTCAGGTTGCCGTGATGGTAGCTCCGCCGGTCGTCCGGTCCGTCCCGCCAGGGTCGCAAGATCTCACATCCTTCGCGCGCCTATTACACCACACCGGACCTCTACGCCCCTGTCGAGTCCGAAGACCAACGCAGTCGGTTTTTCCGAGGTCGGCCTCTACATGACCGGTGAACACGACGGTTGTTTCAGGCGCATGGGGCGACGCTTGACCGCCCCCGGAAAACTGTAACAGTGTTACACATCCGCAACCGGGCTTCCACGGCAGGACAACGAGCATCGCGCATGGCTTTCGTGAGCCTCAAGGCGTGGCGGGCCCGCTCGGCGGAGCGCGCCGCGATCGCGGCGCGCCTGAAGCAGGATCTGCGGACGGCCCTCGGCCTCGGCGAGGCCGACACGCTGGCGGTCAACGAGATCGCCTGCGCCGATCCGGGCTGCCCCGACATGGAGACGATCGTGCTGGTGATGCGCGCCGGCGCGCCCACGCGCGCCCTGAAGATCCGGCGCCCGATCGACGCGGTGGATCCCGACGACATCGCGGCGCTCGTGGCGGAGGACCGGTCGTCCGACGCGCCGCCGTCCGGCGTCTCGACAATGTGATCCGGCGCGGGGGCTTTCCGTCTCCGGGGCGCACAGGTCACAGGGACGGGGCCGGGCGCGCGACGTAGCATCCCGCCACCAGCAGCCCCCCGCGCCGACGGGGTCGCGGGAGGATCGCATGCCATGAAGAGCCGCCGTCACGTCCTCGCGCTCGTCGGCCTCGCCCTCGCCGGCCCGGCCCTGCTCGAGGTCCCGACCGCTGCCCTGGCGGGCGAGACCCGGCCGTTCTCGGACGCGGCCTTCGAGGCCGCGCAGAAGGGCGGGAAGCCGGTGCTGATCGCGGTCAGCGCCCCGTGGTGCCCGATCTGCCGGACGCAGAAGCCGATCCTCGCGAAACTCGCGGCCGAGCCGCGTTTCAAGGATCTCCAGATCTTCGACATCGACTTCGATAGCCAGAAGGAGCTGCTGCGCCGCCTGAACGTGCGGATGCAGAGCACGCTGATCGCCTACAAGGGCGAGACCGAGGTCGGCCGCTCGGTCGGCGAGACCCAGCCGGAATGGATCGAGGGCTTCGTCGAGAAGACCCTCTGACCGGCGGCGCGTCGCTAGGTCTCCCCGGTCCGGTCCCGTTCAGGGAAGCTCCGGCATAAGCCCGATCCAGACCCGCACGACGGGTCCGGCGGAGATGATCACCGGTGTCGAGCCCCCCTTTGTCAGACGTCCCGGGTCCCGATGCGATCGTGGCGGTGCCCGTGCGCAACGAGGAGGAGCGGATCGCCGCGTGCCTGCGGGCGATCGACGCCCAGGAGGGTGCCGAATCGGGGCGCGTCGGGCTCGTGCTGTTCCTGAACAACTGCACGGACGGCACCGAGGCCCTCGTCACCGCGCTGGTGCCGACGCTGTCGATCCCGGTCCGCGTGTCCGTCGAGAATTTTTCCGGCGCCCATGCCGGATGGGCCCGGCGCCGGGCCATGGACGCCGCCGCCGCCTGGCTGGGTGATGCGGGGAATGCGGGGATCATCTTGTCGACCGACGCCGACAGCCGGGTCCCGCCCAACTGGGTGGCGCGCAATCGCGCGGCGATTGAGGCCGGGGCCGACGCTGTGGCCGGCCGGGTCGAGCTCGACGCGGCGGAGGCGGCGCTGCTGCCGCCCTCGCTCCCCGCCCGCGGCCGGCTGGAGGACACCTACGACGCCCTGATCACCGAGGCCGAGGCGCGGATCGATCCCGATCCGAACGACCCCTGGCCCTGCCACCGGACCGCAATCGGCGCGACCCTCGCGGTGACCCGCAGCGCGTACCTCGCCGTCGGCGGCATGCCCGAGATCCCGCTCGGCGAGGACGGCGCCTTCATCGCCCGGCTGCTGGAACACGGGCTGCGGGTCCGGCACGCCACCGACGTCTGCGTGACCATCTCGGCCCGCCTCGCCGGGCGCGCGCCGGGCGGCGTGGCGGACACGATCCGCTCCCGCTGCGAGGAGCCCGACGCGCTCTGCGATGCCCGGATGGAGACCTTCCCGCGCGCCGTGCGGCGCTACCTCTGGCGGCGGCGATTCCGCCAGATGCACGGGCGCGGGGCGCTCGCGCGGAGCGACGGCTGGGCGCGGGCGATCGGCATCGTTCCGCCGGAGGCGCGGCGCATCGCGTCCCTCCCGCTGGGTCAGGCCATCGCGGAGGCGGAGCGCGCCAGCCCGCGCCTCGCCTACCGCCCGATCGGCCCGCGCCAGCTGCCCGGGCAGATCCGGATCGCGCGGGTCGGCGTCGTCGCGATCCGCCTCGGCCTGGGGTTCATCGGCGTGGCGCAGCGGCTCGCGGGCGCGGTCGCGCCCGGGCGGACGGTCTCCGACCCGCGCGGCAGCCGCATCTGACTCCGTCAGGGGCGGCGTTCCAGCACGTCCCGAGGCGCCACGCCGAACCGGCGGCGGAAGGCGCGGCTGAAGGTGGCCGCGTCGGTGAAGCCGCAGCTCGTCATCACCGACCCGATCCGCGTGCCGCCGCGGAGCCGCCTGTAGGCCCGGTCGAGCCGGGCGTCGCGGATCTTCGCCGCCACGCCCTCGTCGCCGCTGAAAGCCGCGTAGAGGCGGCTTCGCGAGACCCGCAGAGCCGTCGGCAGCGATTCCGGCCCGAAGGCGGGATCGTGCAGTCGGCGCTCGATATGGGCGAGGGCCAGGGCCCGTACGGCGTCCCCGGACAGCTCGTCGCCGGCCGTCTCGCCTTGGCGGTCGGCCAGGGCGCGCAGCAGGTGCAGGACGCCCTCGAGGGCGATGCCGGCTTCCGCCTCCGACATACCGCCGACCGTCTCGGAGAACGACCGCAGATAGGTCGCGAACAGGCCGCTGAGCGGCGTCGCGCGGAGACCGCGCCCGGCGAAGGCGTGCACGCTGCCGACCTGGCTCACGAAGGCGGCGCGCGGCACCTGGAGGCGGATCTCCTCGTAGGAATCGCGGCTGCCGATCGCGAAGGGCTGGTCCATGGCATGGACGGCGATGTCGCCGGCGCCCAGCACGGCGCCGCTGTTGCCCTGCTCGATGTAGCCGCTGCCCTGGACGAGGAGCACGATCGCGATGTCGTCGCGCCCGTCCCGGCGCACGTGCTGCGTCGTGCGCTCGACCCCGATCGGTTTGCTCAGGGTGTGCAGGATCGCGCCGTGACGGGTGATCGCGAGCCGGCGGCCCGCCGCGAACGGGATGTCGGGTGCCAGCGGCGTCGCGTCGACGCGCGCCAGTGCCGTGCTGCGCCAGTAGTCGAAGGCGCGCTTCTGATCGACCGAGTCGGTCGTCTCGACGACGATGGGAACGGTTTCGCGAACACTCAAGGCACGGCGATCCCATACGCCGACGTCGGCCGACGCTCACGCCCGCAACGGGAGCGCCGTCGAGAAGGTTGCCGATCCGCGGGAGAGGCGCAACCTGAGCTAATTGCCGGCGCGGACCTGCCTCACCGATCCGCCGCCGCCACCCGAGGGTCGGAGCGGGTCGCGGACGCGTCGGCGAAACGCAGCACCACCGCGCGCCCAGCGGCCGGCGGCGACGGCAGGCTCGCGCGGAATCGCGCGGTCTCGGTCGCGGCGAGGATCGTCCGCGGCGGCGCGACCGTGAAGGTCTTGATCGTCCGACCGCCGGCGTCGCGGATTTCGACGCTCAGCGGCGCGACGGGCGCGTCCGAGCGCGCGACGCCGACGAGGTCGCCCTCGACGACGAGTTCCGCGGGACTGTCGTCCTCGGCCGGGTTGTTGAAGGCGACGACGTCGCGGATCTCGATCCCGCGCACGTTCACCGGCAGGCCGATGCGCGCGAACAGGGAGGCGGTCTGCGGGACGGCCCGGACCACGCTGGTCCGGGCGAGGCAGACGAGCGGGATCGCCGCCAGGAGTGTCAGGCCGAGAGCCAGCGACGGGGTCAGACCCGGGATCGCGCGGCGCGCCTTCCCGGCGGCCTTCCCGGCGGACTTGCGCTTGGCGGACCGTCGGGATTCGGGCGCCGGAACGTCGGTGGCATTCCGCACCGAGGCGGTCGCCTCCTCCCAGGCCGCGTCCGCGAGGGGATCGGTCTCGGCCTGCGCGGCGAGCTCCGCCTCGTGGCCGGCGAGGACGTCGGCGGGCGAGATGAACCACGTCTCGCGGCAGGCGGCACAGCGGACCGAACGGCCCTCCATGCCGACCTTGCTGGCGTCGATGCGATATTCGCTCGCGCAGCTCGGGCAGGCGATCAGCATCCGCGCCATACTCGCATCGATCGGCCGCGACCGGGCCGGACTGTGAATTGCTTGAAGAAGTGTGCCCGAACAGGGTTAAGGGGCCGTGAAATCCCCGAGGCCTTGAAAACGCCCGCCGCTCCGGCGATTCCCGAGGGACGGACAGACGAGATACGGCACGGCTTTGAACCTACAGGCGAGCATGAAGAGCCTGCTGCCCGGCGCGGAGCGGCCGGTGGTGCAGTTCGAGAATGTTGGCATGCGCTACGGCCTCGGGCCGGAGGTGCTGTCCGACGTGAGCTTCCGCATCGCGCCGCGCTCCTTCCAGTTCCTGACCGGCCCGTCCGGCGCCGGGAAGACGACGCTGCTGCGCCTGATCCTTCTGTCGGTGCGGCCGACCCGCGGGCTCGTCTCGATCTTCGGTGAGGAGGTGAGCGACATCTCCGCGAAGGCGCTGACCGGGCTCCGGCGCCGGATGGGCGTGGTGTTCCAGGATTTCCGGCTCCTCGACCACCTGACCACCTACGAGAACGTCGCCCTGCCCCTGCGCGTCCAGGGCCGGGCCGAGGCCAGCTACCGGGCCGAGGTGGTGGAACTGCTGCGCTGGGTTGGCCTCGGCGAGCGCATGCACGCCCTGCCCCCGCTGCTCTCGGGCGGCGAGAAGCAGCGCGCGGCCATCGCCCGCGCGCTGATCGCGCGGCCCGACCTGCTGCTCGCGGACGAGCCGACCGGCAACGTCGATCCGGGCCTCGGGCGGCGGCTGCTGCGCCTGTTCCTGGAGCTGAACAAGCTCGGGACCTCGGTCATCATCGCCACCCACGATTTCGGCATCATGGACGCCGTCGATGCCCGCCGGATGGTCCTGGGCGAAGGCCGGCTGCGGATCGAGGAATGAGCACTCAGGCGATGCCGCGGACGAAGGCCGGTGGATCGGCCGTGCCGCCCGACCCGTCGATGCCGGCCAACCTGCGCCGCAACGCGCCGCTGGTGCCCACCGACACGGCGGCGGGGCGCTCCCTCGCGGCGGTCATCGCGATCCTCACCTTCCTCGCCGGCCTCTGCGCGGGCGCGGCCGAGATGGTCGCGACCAACGCCGCCCAGTGGCAGGGCGACGTGGCGCGGGAGGTCACGATCCAGGTCCGGCCCGGTCCCGGCCGCGACGTCGACGCCGACGTCGCGCGCGCCGACGGCATCGCCAAGGCCGAACCCGGGATCGCGGAGACGCGGGTGTTCAGCAAGGCCGAGGCGGAGCGCCTGCTCGAGCCGTGGCTCGGGACCGGGCTCGACCTGTCCGACCTGCCGGTGCCGCGGCTCATCGCCCTCAAGCTCTCCAGCAGCCAGGCGGCCGACCTGAAGCGGCTGCGATCACGCCTCGTCGAGGCGCTGCCGGGCGTCGCCAGCCTCGACGACCACGCCCTCTGGCTGCAGCGGCTCTCGACCGCCGCCAACGCCTTCGTCGGGATCGGGATCGGGCTCGTGCTGCTCGTCCTGATCGCCACCGGCCTCGCGGTGACCTTCGCGACACGCGGCGCCATGGCGAGCAACCGCGAGGTGGTGGAAGTGCTGCATTTCGTCGGCGCCGACGACGACTACATCGCCCGCGCGTTCCAGCGGCGGTTCTTCGGCCTGGGCCTGCGCGGCGGCGCGATCGGCGCCGGTCTGGCCCTCGTGGCCTTCGTGATCGCCGGGCTCCTCGCCCGGGCCGCGCGCTCCGGACCGGCCGGTCAGGAGGTCGAGGCGCTGTTCGGCGCGTTCCATATCGGCCTGCGCGGCTACGCCAGCGTGATCCTGATCGGCGTGATCGCGTCCCTCGTCACGGGCGTCGTCTCGCGCGTGACCGTGCGGCGCTTCCTGGCCTGATCCCTGCTGCGTCACGAAGACGTGGAAATAGGGGGTCTTCCGAGCGCGTTTACCATCTGGAAACTTTATCGTTGCGGTGTGGAAACAGCCGACCGCGCCGGCCTCCGAGCCGCCGCAATCGGCGCCGATTCTCCGGAGGATGACCACGCGTATGCTGCGCGCATCGGATCCGCCCTCGACCGACGTTGTCGGCTGGGCCTGGCACGAGTGGGGTCTCCCGCGCCGCGCCGCCGCGCGCCCGCGCGACCGGCGGCGGATCGCGCTCTGGACCTGCGGCCTCGGCGCCGGGCTCGGGATGCTGGCCCTGTTCGCGGGCTTTCTCGTGTTCGTCGGCGCGCTCGCCCGCCAGGAGCGGACGCCGACCGACCGGGCCGACGGGATCGTCGCGCTGACCGGCGGTGCCCAGCGGATCGGCGACGCGATCGACCTGCTCGCGGGCGGCTACGGGCGGCGCCTGCTCATCACCGGGGTCAACGAGCGGACCAGCCGCGACGAGATCGCCCGGCTGAACCCGACCCAGCGCGCCCTGATCGCCTGCTGCGTGGATCTCGACTACCGGGCGCGCAACACGATCGGGAACGCCATCGAGACGCGCCGCTGGATGCGCGCGCACCGGTTCAGCACCGTCGCGGTCGTGACCTCGAACTACCACATGCCGCGGACGCTGGTCGAACTCGACCACGCCCTCCAGGACAGCGACCGCGTCCTGCCGCATCCGGTCGTGAGCGAGGCCTTCGATGCCGATCGCTGGTGGAAGAACCCGCCGGCCGCGCGCCTCCTGGCCTCGGAATACATGAAGTTCCTGGTCAGCTGGGTCCGCACGCGCTTCGAGGCGGATCCCGAACGCTCCCGCGCGGCGATCCTGATCGGGCGCGGCAAGCCGGTGAAGATGGTGGCCGAGCCGCTCATGCTCCGCGGCGTGGATTGAGGGCGCGGCGCGCGCCACCCCCGCCCCTACAGCCCCTTGCAGCGGGCCTTGATCGCGGCCGAGAACTCGCGGTCCGACCCCTGGACCTGGGCGAGGCGCTCGCCGCGCTCCGAACCGGACAGGCAGCGACCGTAGACGCTCGCCACGCGGCGCATCGTCTCCACGTGGCGCCGCCAGACGCGGCAGTTCTTGGCGTCGTCCCCGTCCGCCTGCTCGAGCTGCTCGAGGGCCTGGCGCTGCATCGACTGCGCCACCAGGACGTCGCGCGCGCAGGTGGTCTCGCCCTGGGCGGCGGCGCCGGAGATGCCGGCCGCGAGGGTCAGGGCGGCGGCCGTTCGGAAGCTCTGGATCATCACGCGGCCTGCGGTGCCGTCGAGCGCGTCAGGAGCGCGTAGAGCGCGCCGGCGTCCCGGGCGGCGCGGATATGCGCGAGCATGCCCGGCTCGCGCAGGATGCGGGCGACCTGCGCGAGGGCCTTCAGGTGATCGGCGCCGGCGCCCTCGGGCGCGAGCAGCAGGAAGGCGATGTCCACGGGCTGCCCGTCGAGCGCCTCGAAGTCCACCGGCCGGTCGAAGCGCGCGAACAGCCCGAAGAGACGGTCGAGACCGGGCAGCTTGCCGTGCGGGATCGCCACGCCGTCGCCGATGCCGGTCGACCCGAGCCGCTCGCGCTGGAGCAGCGTGTCGAAGACGGGGCGCTCACCGAGGGCGGGCAGGCGCCGCGCAGCCTGCGCGGCGAGGTCTTGCAGCACCTGCTTCTTGGCGCGGGCGCGCAGGGCCGGCACGACCGAGTCGGGGTCGAGGAATTCCAGAACTGGCATCGAACGACCGTTGCCCCGTCGCCCGTTCGCGAGGAAGCGGGCCTCGTCGCAGGGGCATCGACGACCGTTCCGGCCGCGCCCCCACCAGATTCAATAAGCGGGGAAACCAGCCGGTTCCGGCTCCGTTCCTCCCGACCCGCGGCGTCACTCGGTGGCGTTCGGCGGGTCCACCCAGCCGATCGCTCCGTCGCTCCGCCGATATACGACGTTGACGCGGCCGGTGCCAGCGTGGACGAACACAACCACTGGGGATCCCGTCATGTCGAGGGCCGTCACCGCTTCGCCGATGGTGCGGCGCTGGAGGGTCTTGGTGCTCTCGGCGACGATCGGCGGGTGGGCGTCGCCCTCGGCGGCGTCGTCCTCCTCCACCTCCGGGGCGGCGAACACCGCGTAGGCGGCCTCGACTGCCGCGTCGTCCCCCGGGCCCGTCGCGTGCTGCTTCAGCTTGTGCTTGTAGCGCCGCAGACGGGTCTCCAGACGCTCCGCGGTCTGCTCGAAGCTCGACCGCGCGTCGTGCGCGAAGCCGTTGGCCTCGATCGTCAGGCCGGAGACGAGGTGCAGGACGCAATCCGTCCGGAAGGCTGTGCCGTCGCGCCGGAGCGTGACGTGGCCGTTGCAGGAATCGTGCATGTGCGAGTCGAGATACTTCGCCTGGATCGCCGACATCCGTTCCTCGACGCGGCCGCGCAGACTCTCGCCGAGATCCACGCCGTGGCCAGTCACTCGCAACGATCCCATGCTGCCTCCCCCGTTCCGATGCAGTCGGCCGAATTAGAGAGCCGGCTCGGGTTAAGTCAACGGAGCCCCTTGCGGTTCAAGCGCTTGCTTAACGCTGGGTTCAGCCGGCCTGTCCGTATACACGGGGCCTCCCGCACCTTGCCTTGCGACGTGAGACGACCGCCTGCATGATGATCGATCCCGGATTCTCCGCCACCGCGACACGCCGCGCCGTCCTGGGGGGCGCGCTCGGCGCTGCCGCGGGCCTGCTCCCGGCAGCCGCGCGGGCGGCCGACCCGGAGAAGGCCCCGCCCCTGCCCGGCGCCGGCGAGGCATTCGCGGCGGGCACGCTGACCGACCTCGCCCGCGCCCGGGCCGCCGCCCCCTACGCCGCCCCGAAGACCGGCGACGTGCCGACGGTTCTCAAGAACCTCTCCCGCGAGGCCTACGAGGCGATCCGTCCCGCGGAGGGCCGCGCGGTCTGGGCCGACCGGAATACCGGCTACGTCCTGGAGCCGCTGCTGCGCGGCTCGATCTTCGAGACGCCGGTGTCGCTATTCGTCGTGGAGAACGGCGTGGTGCAGCCGGTCGGGTACGACAAGTCCGCCATCGCGGCGCCGGGCCTCGACCTGCCCGACCTGACCGCCGACACCGCCTTCTCGGGCTTCCGCCTGCGCGCCCGGTTCGACGGTGCCGACGGGCTGTCGAACTTCGCCCTGTTCCAGGGCGCCTCGTTCTTCCGCCTCGTCGCCGAGGGCCAGGATTTCGGCATCAACGCCCGGGCGCTCGCCCTGCGGCCGGCGGATTCCCGCGGCGAGGAATTCCCGCTGTTCCGGGCCCTGTTCGTCGAGGCGCCGCGGGCGGGCCAGCCGGTCATCGTCCACGCCCTCGCGGAATCGGAATCGGCGACCGCGGCGTTCAAGATCACGCTGACGCCGGGCCGCGACGTCTCCACGGCGCAGATCGACGGGACGGTCTTCGCCCGCGCCGAACTCGACCATATCGGTCTCGGCGGCATGCAGGGCAGCTACCTGTTCGGGCCCCTCGACCGGAACCGCGTGGACGACCTGCGCGCCGCGGCCTTCTCGGTGGAGGGCCTGGCGATCCACAACGGCTACGGCGAGCCGATCTGGCGCCCGGTTCACAATCCCGAGGCGCTGCAGGTCTCGGCCTTCGTGGATCGCGGGCCCAAGGGCTTCGGCCTCATGCAGCGCGCCCGCGCCTACGACGATTTCGAGGACGACCGGCGCCACTGGGAGCAGCGACCGTCCCTCTGGCTGGAGCCCCTCGACGACTGGAACGAGGGCGCGGTCACGCTGCTGGAGATCCCGAGCGATTCCGAGCTCAACGAGAACGTGTTCGCCTACTGGCGGCCCAAGGCGAAGCTCGCGAAGGGCGCGGAGATGCGCTTCCAGTGCCGGCAGCACTGGTCCAAGGGCTGGCCGGACCCGCTGCCGCCGGAGATCGCCCGGGTGCGCGACAGCCGCTGCGGCCACGGCAGCACGGGGAACCGCCGCCTCTTCGCCGTCGATTTCGAGGGCGACGCGCTGTTCCAGCCCGGCGACATCGACGTCGACCTCGGCTCCTCGGCCGGGACGATCACGCGCCAGGAACGGTTTCGGTACCCCGATCGTAAGACGCTGCGGATCCTGTTCGAGCTCGATCCGGGGAGCGAGCGCGCGAGCGAGCTGCGTCTCGCGCTCCGGCGCGGCCAGGCCCGGGCCAGCGAAACCTGGCTGTTTCGCTGGACACCCTGAACCCCGACCCGATTGCTGAGGAACGGCCTCCCCCGTGCGACTGGACGAGACCATGATGTTGCCGCCAGCGACGGACGCCGGTTCCGGGCGCGAGACCGTGACCGACGGCGGCCGTTATCTGCCGCCCGAGGCACCCCTGTCGATGCCCGTCCAGGATCTGGCGCGCTGGGATCCGGGGCTCGGTCACCGGCCGGAGCGCCGGGTCCGGACGCCCTGGCCTGAGCGGGTCCTGGTGTTCGGCGGTGCCCTGGCGCTCACGGCCTTCGGCGGCTGGCAGATGGTGGAGACCGTGTCGGTCTCGGGCAGCCCGACCGCGCTCCAGCTCGTGCTGGTCGTCCTGTTCTGCCTGACCTTCTCGTGGATCGCGCTCGCCTTCACCAGCGCGGTGCTCGGCTTCGCGACGCTGCTGCGCCGGTCCCGGCCGGCGCCGAACCCGGCCGCGCTGCGCACGCGGACCGCGATCCTGATGCCCGTCTACAACGAGGCGACAGCCCGCACCTTCGCGGGCATCGAGGCCATGCGCGAGGCGGTCGAGGCGACCGGGCTGGGCGATCATTTCGACTGGTTCGTCCTGTCGGACTCCACCCAGCCCGATGCCTGGATCGCCGAGGAGCGGGCCTATCTCGACCTGCGCGGCCGGCTCGGCCCCGAGGCCCGGCTCTACTACCGGCACCGGCCGAAGAACCATCACCGCAAGGCCGGGAACATCGGCGATTTCGTCACCCGCTGGGGCGGGCGCTACGACCACATGCTCGTGCTGGACGCCGACAGCCTGATGAGCGGATCTGCCGTCGTGGCGCTCGCGGCCGCCATGGAGGCGGACCCGGACGCCGGGATCATCCAGACGCTGCCGCTGATCATCAACCGCAACACCCTGTTCGCCCGGCTCCAGCAATTCGCGGCCCGGATCTACGGCCCGGTGATCGCCGCCGGCCTCGCCGCGTGGTCGGGCCGGGACGGCAACTACTGGGGTCACAACGCGATCATCCGGACCCGCGCCTTCGCGGATTCCTGCGGCCTTCCGGACCTGCCCGGGAAACCGCCTTTCGGCGGACACATCCTATCCCACGACTTCGTCGAGGCGGCCCTGATCCGCCGGGCGGGCTGGGCGGTGTACATGCTCCATCGCCTGCCAGGCTCGTACGAGGAGAGCCCGCCCTCGCTGATCGACGTGGCGGTGCGCGACCGGCGCTGGGCGCAGGGCAATCTTCAGCACGCGCGGGTGATCGGCGCCGCCGGGCTGCATCCCGCGACGCGGCAGCACTTCGCCACCGGCATCGCCGGCTACCTCGCCTCACCGCTGTGGCTGCTGCAGCTGGTGGTCGGTATCCTGCTGGTGCTTCAGACGGCCACGGAGCGGCCGGACTATTTCGGCGGCGCCGGCTTCTCGCCGGTCTTCCCGCGCTTCGATCCGGTCCGCGCGCTCCAGCTGTTCGGCCTGACCATGGCGGTGCTGCTGGCACCCAAGTTCCTCGGCCTGATCCTGGCGCTGCTGGACGGCCCGGTGCGGCGCGCCTGCGGCGGCGCCGGACGGCTCGTCCTGTCGAGCCTCGTCGAGATCCTGCTATCCGCCCTGGTGGCGCCGGTGGCGATGGTGATCCAGTCGGGCTCCGTGATGGGCATCCTGCTCGGACGGGACACGGGATGGAACCCGCAGCGGCGGGACGACGGCTCGATCCCGCTGCGCGACATCGTCGTCCGCCATCGCTGGCACACGCTGCTGGGGCTGGTGGCGGGCGTCGCCGCCTTCGCGATCGCCACCTCGCTGTTCCTCTGGATGAGCCCGACGATCCTGGGTCTCGTACTGGCGATCCCGATCTCCTGGGCGAGCGGCCAGCTCGGGCTCGGCCTGGCGCTCAAGCGACGCCTGCTCCTCGCTACGCCGGAAGAGGCTACCCCGCCGGAGATCGCGGTCCGCGCCGCGTCCCTCGCGGCCCGCAACGCGGAGCACGGGTTCGACGAGACGGATGCCCTTGCGGCCCTACACGCCGATCCCGACCTCGCGCGTGACCACACGCGGATGCTGCCCCTCGGACAGCGGCGGCCCCGGGGCGCGATCGATCCGGACCAGACCCTGGCCACCGCCAAGATCTGCGAGGCCGAGACGGTGGCGGAGGCGCAGGCGTGGCTCTCGCCGAAAGAGCGGATGGCGCTCCTGCACGACCGGGCCCTGGTCGACCGTCTCGTCCGCCTCGACGGACGCGAACGGTGATCGCGGTCCGTCCGCCCGCTAAGTGACGGGTCGCGGCGCGCGCCCGAGATCGCTCAGCGCCGCTCGCGGAGACGTGTCGGTGCGGCCGGATCGCGAGGTCCACCGAGGCCGCCAGCCGGACCGAGACGTGAGAAGTGATTAACCATTCGGGTCCTAGATTCGCGCATCGTCATTCGGATCCGGTCATGACCCTCCTGTTCGTGTTCCTGCTCCTGCCGCTCGCGGTGGCCATCGTCCTGGCCCGCGGCGAGCCGATCCGCACCATCAGCTGCCTCGGCGCGATGGGCGTCGGCTGCGTCATCGCCGCCACGAGTCTCGTGAGCCTCGTGCGCCACCGGATCCGGACGACCTGACACCGAACCGGAGCAAGCTACCGTCAGAGGAACCCGACCTGACGCGGGCCGCCGCCCAGGCTGCGCCCCGCACGGGAGACGAGCTGAGAGAAGGCCAGGGCCGCCGCCGTGGCCTGGGCGCGGGACGGGAAGCTGCGTCGCGATTCGAGAACGGGCTCGTCAGTCTCGTTGACAAGAACCCAGGACCACAGCGACCGGCTACGCTCTCGTATCTCGAATTGCACGGGCGCCTCCCTGTCCGGGACATGCGGAGCGAAAGACTTGCATCCGCGGGTGACATCCGGATGACGTTGTTTCGCGACCGTCAAGGCGCGCCGGCCGCCGCGAACTTCCGCTGAAGACTAGTGTCTTCGCGGACGGAGCGCGATGAGATCGATGCTTCAGCATCGTGCCAGCTATCCATCGAGATCTGACCTGAACAATCGGGTGCGAAATCCGTGCCAGGATGAGCGGACAGCCGGCCAGCTATCCCCAGGAACTGCGCTGGCCCCGTGACAGTCGCCGCGGCATCCGCGCTGCCGACGCCGCGACGGTCCTGCGACGCGTGGACTTGACTGGATTGTCTGGATCTCGATGCTCTGACCCGTTGCGGGCGGGGTCGAGGGCATTCTGGCGGCAGCACCCGGTGGCGCTGCGAGGCGGATCGACGTGATGGCAGATCACAGCAGAGTCCCGAACGAACGGTCGCGCCGCCTTCTCGGCGATCTGGCCGAGACTCTCGGATGTTCGGTCGACGTCTTCTTCGATCCGGACCCGCAGGACGACCGTTCGATGACCGAAGAATTGCTGACCCTGTGGTTCTCGATCAAGGATCCCGATGCCCGGCACCGCATCCTGGATTGTGCCCGGGCCGTGAAGGCGGAGGCCGGGGCGGACGCGCAGCCGCGCCCCTGACCGGTGCCTTGTTTCCGACGGCTTGGCGCTCCACCCAGGCAGCCCGTCCGTCGCCGCGACTCCAGTCGGAGAACCCATGAAATCCGTGAACGCTCTGATCGCCGAGGAACTCGGTGTCGGGGAGGCGCAGGTCGCAGCCACCGTGGCGCTCCTCGACGGCGGCGCGACCGTGCCGTTCATCGCGCGCTACCGGAAGGAGAATACGGGCGGCCTCGACGACACGCAGCTGCGCAGGCTGGAGGAGCGCCTGTCCTACCTGCGCGATCTCAACGAGCGGCGCGCCGCGATCGTCGCGAGCATCACGGCCCAGGGCAAGATGTCCCCGCCCCTGGCGGCGGCCCTCGACGCCGCCGACACGAAGGCGCGGCTGGAGGACCTGTACCTGCCCTTCCGGCCTAAGCGGCGCTCGAAGGCGCAATCCGCCCGCGAAGCCGGCCTCGAACCGCTGGCCCAGGCCCTGCTGAGCCGTCCCGACCGCGCGCCCGAAGCGGTCGCGACCGCTTACGTGTCGGACGCGCGCGGCGTGCCGGACACCGAGGCCGCGCTGGAGGGCGCCCGCGCCATCCTGATCGAGCGCTTCGGCGAGGATGCCGACCTCGTGGGGCGCCTGCGGGCGGATTACTGGCGGACCGGCCAGCTCGTCTCGCAGGTGCGCAAGGGCAAGGCGAACGAGGGGGCGAAGTTCTTGGACTACTTCGACTGGAGCGAGCGGCTGGAGCGCATGCCCTCGCACCGGATCCTGGCGATCTTCCGCGGTGAGCGGGAAGAGGTGCTCGACGTCGGCTTCGCCGCGGAGGGGGAGGAGTCGGCGCCGGGCCTTCCCGGGCCCTTCGAGATGGCGATCTGCCGCCGCTTCGAGATCGCGGCGCGGGGGCGTCCCGGCGATGCCTGGCTCCTCGACACGGTGCGCACGGCCTGGCGAACGAAGATCCGGGCCGGGATCAAGCAGGACCTGCGCGGCCGGCTGTTCGAGCGGGCCGAGGACGAGGCCGTGTCGGTCTTCGCCGGGAACCTCAAGGACCTGCTCCTCGCCGCTCCGGCGGGCGGCCGGGCGACGATGGGGCTCGATCCGGGCTACCGGAACGGCGTGAAGGTCGCGGTAGCTGATCGGACCGGGCGGGTCGTCGCGGTGGAGACGACCTACCCGCACGAGCCGCAGCGGCGCTGGCGGGAGGCCGTCGCGACGCTCGGCCGGCTCTGCCGGCTGCACGGCGTGGAGCTTCTCGCTGTCGGCAACGGCACCGCGTCCCGCGAGACCGAGCGCCTCGCCGCGGAGATCATCGCGGCGAACCCGGACCTGCCGCTGGCGAAGGTCGTGGTCTCCGAGGCCGGCGCCTCGGTCTACTCGGCCTCCGAGATCGCCGCCAAGGAATTGCCCGACCTCGACGTGTCCCATCGCGGCGCCGCGTCGATCGCTCGGCGCCTCCAGGATCCCCTGGCGGAACTGGTCAAGATCGACCCCAAGTCGATCGGCGTCGGGCAGTACCAGCACGACGTGAGCGAGGCGAAGCTGTCGCGGTCGCTCTCGGCGGTGGTGGAGGACGCGGTCAACGCGGTCGGGGTGGACGTCAACACCGCCTCCCCGGCCCTGCTGGCGCAGGTCTCCGGCCTCGGCGGCGCGATGGCGGCGCGGATCGTCGCCCACCGCGACGCCCAGGGCCCGTTCCGCACGCGGGCGGCGCTCAAGAAGGTCCCGGGGCTCGGCCCGAAGACCTTCGAGCTGGCCGCCGGCTTCCTCCGCATCCAGGGCGGTGACGACCCGCTCGACGGGTCTGGCGTCCACCCGGAAGCCTATCCGGTGGTCCGCCGCATCCTCCAGGCGACGAAGAGCGATATCCACGTCCTGCTCGGCAACGCCGCCCTCCTCGGCCGCCTCGCGCCGGAGCCCTTCGTCGACGCGCGCTTCGGCCTGCCGACCGTGCGCGACATCATCGCCGAGCTCGAGAAGCCGGGGCGGGACCCGCGGCCGGAATTCAAGACGGCGCGCTTCCAGGAGGGCGTCGAGACAATCGGGGACCTGAAGCCCGGGATGCAGCTCGAGGGTGTCGTCACCAACGTCGCGGCCTTCGGGGCCTTCGTGGATATCGGCGTCCACCAGGACGGGCTCGTCCACATCTCCGCGATGGCCCGGCGGCGGATCGCGTCGCCCACCGAGGTCGTCCGGATCGGCGAGGTCGTCCGGGTGCTGGTCCTCAGCGTCGACGTCCCGCGCAAGCGCATCGCGCTGTCGCTGCGGCTCGACGATCCCGTCGAGCCGGGCCAGCAGACCCGGAGGACGGCCGAGCCGCGGCAGGACGCGCCGCGGAGCCGACCGAGCCCGGGTGAGGCCCCCGGCGGGGCGCTGGCCGACGCTCTCCGGCGCGCGGGCGCCGCGCCGCGGCGCGAGTGAGGCACGCCTGACGCGCGTGCACGGCCTCCGCGTCGCGGCCGGGACTGCCGCCGGTGAACCGAGAACATGGTTAGCGCTTCGTAAACCTCCGTGCGGTCAGAGTGCGTTCGTCGTGCCGCGGAGCGCGATTCGAAACACCTGATCGCGGTTCCGGGATCGCTGCGGCGACCCCACGGCTCGGAGGCTCTGATGCAAGCGCACGTTGCGGGGATCGACAACCCGAACCCGATGATCGGCCCGGCCCGCCTGATCCGGGCGGCCTTCGAGGGCGCCGACATGGCCGCCCTGGCCGCCGAGATCCTCGCCGAGGGCGGAGACTCCGCCCTCGACGCCGGGACGGCGCTGGACATGGCGACGATCCTGCTGCTGAAGCACCGCTTCACCGAGGGGCTCGCGCTCCAGAGAGAGGTGCTGGACGGACAGCGGGTCTTCTCGCTGCGCTCGAACCCGGATCAGGCGCGGATTCGCGTCCTCGTCCTGGTCACGGCCGGCGATCTCATGGCCAACACGCCGATCGACTTCCTGCTGAACGACGGCGATTTCGGCCTCACCTACCTCTATCTCCGCCCCGGCGAGCCGATCCCGCACGACCTGCCGGCGCACGACGTCATCGTCACGGGCATCGCCTACGCGCGGACCGCCGAGCCGCTCCTGGAAGCCCTCGCGGCGGCGGCGGACCAGTGGACGCGGCCGATCGTCAATCACCCGCGCCACGTCCTCAAGACGTCCCGCCACGGGATCGCGGACGCGCTCCGCGGGGCGGATGAGATCCTGGCGCCGGAGGTCGTCCGCGTGAGCCGCTCCATCCTGAGCGCCGCGGCGTCCCGCAGAGCCGAGGGACCGACATACCCGCTCCTCGTGCGCCCTCTGGACACGCACGCCGGCAACGACCTCCAGAAGATCGACCGGTCGGAGGACCTGCATCTCTACCTCGCGCAGACGGAGGCCGAGGCGTTCTACGTCACGCAGTTCTGCGATTACCGCGGTCCCGACGGCCTCTATCGGAAATTGCGCATCGTACTGATCGACGGTGTGCCCTACCTCTGCCACATGGCCATCCGCGATCACTGGATGATCCACTACCTCAACGCCGGCATGCTGGAGGATCCGGTGAAGCGGCAGGTCGAGGCCGCCGCCATGGCCACGTTCGACACCGACTTCGCCGAGCGCCACCGCGCCGCGTTCGCCGAGATCCACCGCAGGATCGGCCTCGATTACCTGATCATCGACTGCGCCGAGAGCGCGGACGGCCGTCTGCTGGTCTTCGAGGCCGATACCGGGATGGTCGTCCACGACATGGATTCGGCGGAGCTGTACCCCTACAAGGCCCCGCAGATGCGCCGGGTCTTCGCCGCGTTCCAGGACGCGCTGCGGGGGCGGGCTCGGGGGCGGACCGCCTAGGTCGGCCGCCTCGGGCAGGGGGGCTGCGGGCGTCGGGTGCTCCACCCGGCGCCTTCACCAGGGGATGCGACCGAAGCGGTCGACCAGCCGCTGGTACTCGGCGTTGCTCTCGGCCTTGGAGGTGCCGCCCGAGCCGACATCCGAGGTCCCGGAGCCCGGATGCACGAGGCGGCACACCAGCGGCAGGACGAAGCCGTGCCGCACGAGCTGCACGTTGGGGCCGCCGTTGCGCAGGACGTTGGCGAGCCACGGACGGACCTGGATCGCGTCCTGCAGCGTGACGGGCGCCGTCGCCTCGACGAGGTGGGCGCGGCGCAGGCCGGTCTCGGCGAGGCGGCCGAGCCACTCGTTGTCGTAGTGCCACTTCGCGGCCGGGCTGATCGCGCCGACCTGCGCGAAGGTCGTCCGCCGCATCAGCCAGCCCGACGGCGTCGCGAAGTCGTTGATCCGCACCACCTCGCCGGCCTCGTCGGTCTCGAGCTGCGTCGAGGAGACGAAATCGAAGCTCTCGAGGGCCCTCAGCGCGAAGCCCAGATAGGCCGGCAGCCAGTGATCGTCGTCCTCGAGGAAGCCGACGAGGTCCCAGCTGTCGTCGACGGCGGCAATGGCGGCGTTCAGCGCGGGGATCTGGCCCCTCTGCGGGCCGCGTGCGAAGGTGGTCTGCGGGTGCGCGGCGAGCCGCGCCGGGATCTCGATCCCGGGGTCGATCCCGACGAAGAAGTGGATCGTCGCCGGCCGGTCGAGCTCCTGGGCGTTGGCGCTCGCGATCGCGTGCTCCAAAAAGTACTGGCCGGCCTTTCCGGCCAGGGTCGAGGGTTTGAGCCTCGACGGCGTGATGATCGCGATCCTCATTCCCACGCCTCACCGTGTCGGGGGTCGCGCGCCGCGGCGCGGAACGCTGTCAGAGCTTGAAGGATTGCTCGCCGATATGGCCGAGCTCCTTGCTGAGATACGGATCGCACCAGATCCGGAAGCCGGCGGCGCGTGCGCGGTCGCTGAAGTCGAAGTCCTCGCCGATGTTCACGCCGGCTTCCTCGTCGACGCGGAAGCGGAAATAGGGCTTCTTCAGCTTCTCGAAGACCGTGGACTTGATCAGCAGGAAGCCGGTCGGGATCCGGGACATCTCCAGCAGACCCTTCGGCGCGTCGGCCGGCTGCTCCGGGAGGATGTCGCCCAGGAAGTGGAACGGGGCGGTGCGGCGGGAATAGGTCGCGCCGATGATGTCGACCTGCCTTACGAGGAGCTTGAGGAGTGCGTCCTTCGGGAAGGTCATGTCGCTGTCGATGAACAGGACGTACTCCGCCCCGTACTTCTGCGCGTATTCGAGGCCGAGGTTGCGGGCATCGGCGACGATCGACGACTTCCCGACGACGATCGACATCGGCATCTCGCCGAGCGAGTGCATCATCGATCCGAGGCTCACGGCGAAGTCCGCGTGGACCATGGTCCCGCAGGGGATCGCGATCGCCACATGGGGCAACTTCGGCGACGCTGAAGGGGTCGCGGCGCCAACATCACCAGACGCTTGAGCGATCACATCTGAGCTCCCTGCAAGGTGCGCCCCGTACCCGCCGCGCCGACCGAACCGGATCGGCACCGGTCGGGCAGGCGCGACAGACTTGGTTTGCGTCACAGCTTATGGCTGCGGATGGTTAATAGATCTTGAACACGCTCCGCGATCCGTAAATACTTAGCGCTTCAAGGATCGATTCATTAACGATCACTTCGGACACACTCGGAGTCAGCAATTGATTTAACCCCCGCGAAACATTTGAAGGGCGATTACTGGCGTACCCGAGAAACGGGTGCATCAAATCAGAAAGATAAGACCTATGTCCTCGATCACCCTGTCGGCCGCCACGCGTCAGAACCTGCTCTCGCTGCAGGACACCGCCCAGCTGATGGCGACCACCCAGAACCGGCTCGCGACCGGCAAGACCGTCAACTCCGCCCTCGACAACCCGACCAACTTCTTCACCTCCCAGGCCCTCGACGGACGCTCCTCGAGCCTGAACTCGCTCCTCGACGGCGTCTCCAACGGTATCCAGTCGATCCAGGCCGCCAACCAGGGCATCACCTCGATCCAGAAGCTCGTGGACCAGGCCAAGTCGATCGCCAACCAGGCGCTCTCGACCCAGCTCTCCACCACCGGCACCGCCGCCAACGCCTACAGCGCCAGCACCGCCTCCCAGACGGTGCTCCTGACCATCAACGGCAGCTCGGTCTCGGCCACGGTCGCCGCCTCCTCCAGCATCAGCGCCACCGTCGCGGCCCTGAACTCTGCGGTCAGCTCGGCCTCGACCTCGTCGAGCGGCTCGTTCGGCGCCGGCGCGATCTTCTCGGTCGACAGCACCGGCACCAAGATCGTCCTGAACGCCCAGGCGGACGTGGAATTCCAGAACTCCGGCAGCCAGACGGCGCTCGGCTTCACCGCCTCGGCCACCACCGCCTCGACCTACGGCACCGCCGCCAGCACCGTGGTGTCCAGCGACCTGTCGATCTCGGGCGTGACGCAGCGCGCCTCGCTGGCCAACCAGTACAACAACCTGCTCAACCAGATCACGCAGCTCGCCGGCGACGCCAGCTACAACGGCGTCAACCTCATTGCCGGCAAGGGCAATGACTTGAACATCAAGTTCAACGACACCGGCAGCTCGACCCTCAACGTCGCCTCGGTCGACGCCACGGCGAGCGGTCTCGGCCTGTCGTCGATCACCAGCTCGAACAACTCGTCGAGCCAGAACGGCCTCGGCAACTTCCTGCTGAACTCGGACGTCAACAAGACTCTGGCGACCCTGACCAGCGCCGGCAACTCGCTGACATCCGCGGCGAGCTCCCTGGGCTCGAACCTGTCGGTGGTTCAGAACCGCCAGGACTTCTCCAAGCAGCTGATCAACGTGCTGCAGACGGGCTCGGCCAACCTGACGAACGCCGACCTGAACCAGGAGGCGGCCAACTCGCAGGCGCTGTCGACCCGCCAGTCTATGGGCATCTCGGCCCTGTCGCTGGCCAACTCCGCCCAGCAGGGCGTCCTCCAGCTCCTGCGGTAAGCGACACGCACCGCGAAGCGACAGAGGCCGGCCTGGGCAACCCGGTCGGCCTTTCACTATGTCCGCGCCCGCGATCGTGGAGCCCGGCATCCGAAACCGACGTCGCGCCGGCAACCGCCCCGGCTCGAGGGAGCGCCGCGCAGGATCGACGCGGCAGGGCGGCTCCGCGCCGGTGATCCGAAGCTCCCGCCGCCCGCCCTCTGAACAGGACGATCCAGAGCCCGTTGCGACCGCGGGGTTGCCAAGCTTAACCGTATCGGCCAGCCTGTCCGTAGTTACTGCGTACCGACCCGAGCTGAGCCGGAGTGCCGATGCGAGTGAACCACCAGCGCCGTCTCCTCAACAAGGCAGCGGAGGCACGGGATTACCAGATCACGATCCGTCAGAGGGCGGACGCGTCCTGGCCCGGCGACCACAGCCGACTGACGGCGCTCGAGAGCACCGGCCATCTCCGGCGGATCGACCCGCTCGAGGATCCGGGTGGTCCAGTGGCGGTCTGGCAGATCACCGCGGCCGGCCTCTCCCAGCTTCGGGCTCTCACGTCGGGAGCCGAGTGATGGCGTCCGTCAAGATCCGCGCGACCGACGACGGGACCTTCGTGGTCTACCGCAACGGCGCCGCCGTCGCGTCGGGATTGACCCGCGAGCAGGCCGAGCGCTGCGCGACGGTCCTGGGCTGGATCGCACAGGGGCGCTGACGGCGCGGCGGCTATTCGGCGGCCGTCCCGGGGACCGCGTCGCCGAGAGCCTCACGCCGCGCGCTGTTCAGGACCCGCTGACGCGCATTCGGATCCTGTATCGCGTGCCAGAGGTGAAAGAGTTCGTGCGTCATGCCGAGGTCGACGGCCTCGCCATCCGGTCCGTAGAAGGCCTCGACCGGACAGCCAATGACGGCTGCGATCTCGCGCAGGCGCGCGACAGCTCGAACATCGATGGCCATTGGAGACAGAATTCCTACACGCCGGGCGCGCAAGGGCTATCATTGCCCAACCCTGAGCAGCAAGGGATCGCCCTGTACTAGGCCTGATCCGATCGTATCAGTTTGAACACATCTGGGCATGTGGTCGACACGCTGCGCGAGCGGATTGCAGCGCGTAACCTCACGAAGGCGTGAACAGTCTCCGCACAGTCCGCGCCACCGGCGTGCCGGCGTCCGCGATCGGGCCGACCACGGCGCAGCTCGTCGTGTTGCGCGACCCGGCTGACCGGAGCCGGGGGCACGAATCCGCGCCCCGACCTGTCCTCGCGGGCGCTGAACGGGCGATCGTCAAGCAATCGGCGGGACAGCTGCCACGGAATTAGCGGATGGAAGCTTCCCGTTAACGAAGCGTAAACCTTTGTGACGTGATCCTAGGACGGTGGACGGGCACGGGATCCGGCCACGCAGATCGGGCGAGGCTCCGATGATCGTCTTGATAGCCGCAGCCATCGTCAGCGGTCTCGCGACAGCCACGATCCTGGCGCCGGTGAGCGCCCTCGCCGCGCTGATCATCGCACCCCTGGCAGCCAGCGCGTCGGCCATCCTGGCCTGCATCTTCATCGCCTGGCGTAACACGCGCGACGATGTCGGGCCGCCCGACCTCGAGACGCAGGCCGACGCGATGGTGGCGGTCCTCTGCGAGGTTGCCCAGCAGGGCAAGATCGTCCCGGTCGCCGCGCCGGTCCGGGTCCGCGGCCACCGGTCGGCCTGATCTCGGCGCGCCGCGACCGGCGTATCGCCGGCCCGGGCCCGATCCCAGCGGCACCGGTCGCGGCCTATCCTGTTCCGGATGAGGCCGTCCGTACCCCTCTCCGCCGTCCAACCTCTCCCCCGAGCGCAGTCAGTCAGGCATCGCGCAGGACGGAAGAGACGCTGGGCGTCGTTCTGTTCGAGCAGGTGGGTCAGGGCATCCCGCGGACCCCTGCGGGATAGGCGTTGCGCGACCATGTCGGGCGCGCCTCCGCCGAGTCGAACCGCGCCTCCGACCTCGTGGCGCTGCGGCCGGCGCGATTCCTGAGCGCCCATCCGGATTTCGGGGTGCGGGTCGCCGCCCGCATGGACTATGCCCACCTCATCACCGACGCGTTCGACGCCGACAACGTCTCAGGATCACCCCGCGGCGAAAATTTAATGCGGATGCCGCTGGGTTAGGAAACTGTCACGCCGCTCCGCGACCCGCTCGGGCGGCCCGCATCCGCGAGCCGGCCGACCTGCTGGCGCGGATTCGCGCGCCGCTGAACGGCAGAGATTCCACAAGGACTGGAAAACGAAGTACGGCGATGGGGCGCGGTCGCATCGTGAAGATGCGTCGGGCAAACTGACCGGGACCGTTTTCCGCAGGATCGGATAACGGTATCGGAGAACGAAGGCGCGCCGAGACGCACCGCAAGACACACGCGAAGACGCATGTGGGGTCGATCCCGCCGCCAGCGGCATCGGGAGCGGCCCCGACGGAGGGGCGCCATGCAGATCGATGTTGCGGCCGTCGAGTCGACGGCGGGGATTGAATTTTCGGGACCGCCGCTGCGCGCCCGGGGCTGGCTGCGCCGGGTGGATGCCGGGCTCGGCCACCTCGTGGAGATCCCGGCGGCACTGCTCGTCCTGGCCGAGATCGCGGTTCTGCTCAGCGGTGTCGTCAGCCGCTACGTGTTCCGCGATCCCATCATCTGGTCGGACGAGCTCGCCTCGATCCTGTTCCTGTGGCTCGCCATGCTCGGCGCCGTGGTCGCCTTCCGGCGCGCCGAGCACATGCGCATGACCGCTTTCGTGGCCATGAGCGGCCCGCGCCTGCGCGCCTTCCTGGAGACGGTCGCCCTGGTCGCCGGCCTGATCTTCGTCGCCCTGCTGCTGGAGCCGGCCTTCGAGTTCGCCAGCGAGGAGACCTTCGTGCAGACGCCGGCGCTGGAGCTGAACAACGCGTGGCGCGCCGCCGCCCTGCCGATCGGCCTCGGCCTCATGCTGATCGTGGCGCTGATCCGACTCCTGGAGACCGCCGACTGGAAACTGACCGTGGGGGCGCTGATCCTGGGGGGCGGTGTTGCCGCCGCGCTCCTGGCGCTGCAGCCGTGGCTCGCCAACCTCGGGAACCTCAACCTGCTGCTGTTCTTCGTCGTCGGCGTCGGCGCGCTGGTCTTCTCCGGCGTGCCGATCGCCTTCGCGTTCGGCCTGTCGACCTTCGCCTACATCACGCTGACCACCGACGCGCCCTCCATGGTGGTGGTCGGCCGCATGGACGAGGGCATGAGCCACCTCATCCTGCTCGCGGTGCCGCTGTTCGTGTTCCTCGGCCTGCTGATCGAGATGACCGGCATGGCGAAAGCCATGGTCGGCTTCCTGGCCTCGCTGCTCGGTCACGTCCGCGGCGGCCTGCACTACGTGCTGGTCGGGGCCATGTACCTCGTCTCGGGCATCTCCGGCTCCAAGGCCGCCGACATGGCCGCCGTCGCCCCCGTGCTGTTCCCCGAGATGAAGGCCCGCGGCGCCAAGGAGGGCGATCTGGTCGCCCTGCTCGCCACCACCGGCGCGCAGACCGAGACGATCCCGCCCTCGATCGTGCTGATCACCATCGGCTCGGTCACCGGCGTGTCGATCACCGCGCTGTTCACCGGCGGCCTGATGCCTGGCCTCGTCCTCGCCGCGACGCTGTGCGCGCTGGTCTGGTGGCGCTACCGCCGCGAGGACCTGAGCCACGTCGCCAGGCCGTCCGGCCGGGTCATCGGTCGCGCCTTCCTGGTGGCGATCCCGGCACTCGCGCTGCCCTTCGTGATCCGCTTCGCCGTGGTCGAGGGCATCGCCACCGCCACCGAGGTCTCGACCATCGGCATCGTCTACGCGGCGCTGGCCGGCCTGCTGATCTACCGTCAGTTCGAGTGGCGGCGGCTCTACCCGATGCTGGTGACCACCGCGACCCTGTCGGGGGCGATCCTGCTGATCATCGGCGCGGCCACCGGGATGGCCTGGGCGCTGACGCAGTCGGGCTTCTCGCAGACGCTCGCCGAGGTGATGAAGAGCCTCCCGGGCGGCGCGCTCGGGTTCCTGTTCGTCTCGGCCTTCGCCTTCATCATCCTGGGCTCGGTGCTGGAGGGCATCCCGGCGATCGTGCTGTTCGGGCCGCTGCTGTTCCCGATCGCGCGGGCAGTCGCGGTCCACGAGGTCCACTACGCCATGGTGGTCATCCTCGCGATGGGCATCGGCCTGTTCGCCCCGCCCTTCGGCGTCGGCTATTACGCCGCCTGCGCCATCAGCCGGATCCATCCCGATGCCGGGATGCGCCCGATCGTCGGCTACATCGTGACCCTGCTGATCGGGCTGCTCGCCATCATCCTCGTCCCCTGGTTCTCGATCGGCTTCCTCTGACGATCTCCACCGCGGGGACGCGCCGCGCGCGATCAGATCATGCCGGCGCCGCCGGTCCGCGCGATCCGCTCGCGCTGCTCGGCGTAGCGTTCGGCCGCGGCGCGCCGCACTGCACCCTCGAGCCGGCTGACGAGATTCGCGAGGGTGGTCATCGTGCCGAGATCCCGATCGTGGCCGGGCGGGGGCCCGGCGTGCTGCACTGCAATATGCGCGCAGCTCCGGGGACATGTCAGGGTCTGCATCTCGGAGCTGTCATGCAACGAGATCATGATGTGCGCGGAGGGATGTGGACCGGCCCGACTTTCCGCTCGGAATGCCTGCCACCGGTCGGACCCCCTTAGGTCGATGCGACTCCCTGAAACTGCATCCCGCATATGGAGGCCGATTCCGCCGCTGGCGTCCTCGAGAGCGAATTGAAGCGATCCAGGGCGGCGCGTCCACTGAGATCGTGGCGCTGACTGGATTGCTTCGCTCCGCTCGCAAAGACGGGATGCCGCATCAACCGGATGGGATCGCGACAGCCCTATCGGGCCTGCGGCCTCGCCTGCCCGGCGAGGGGCAGGTCGCCCCGCGCCTCAAGTCCCTCGCGGATCGCGCGCTTTGTCACCTTGCCGTAGCCGGATTTCGGCAGGGCCTCCCAGAAGAACACGCGCCGAGGCAGCTTGTAACGAGCGACAGTCGCGGACAGCCACGCGATCAGCTCTCCCTCCTGCACCGCGGCCCCGGGACGGGCGACGCAGACCGCGACGCCGACCTCGCCCCAGCCGGGATCCGGGACGCCGAGAATCGCGGCCTCGGTGATCGCCGGATGCGTGAGGAGCTTCTCCTCGATCTCGCGCGGATACACGTTGGAGCCGCCGGAGATGTACATGTCCGAGGCGCGGCCGGTGATGAACAGGAAGCCCTCGGAATCGAGATGGCCGAGATCGCCGGTCCGGAACCAGCCGTCGCGGAACGCCGCCGCGTTGGCCTCCGGATTGTCGTAGTAGCCCGCGAACACGGCCGGGCCGCAGACGCAGATCTCGCCGGTGACGCCCGGCGGGCACTCGCGCCCCTGCATGTCCTGGATCTGGACCTGCATGCCGGTGCGCTCGAATCCGCAGGTGCCGACCTTGACGTCCGGCCCGTCCTCGGCCGCGTGCAGGCGGGGCGGCAGCACCGTGATGTTGCCCGTCACCTCGCCGAGGCCGAAGTATTGCACCAGCACCGGCCCGAGCACTCGCAGCGCGTGCTGCTGGTCCGCCCGGTACATCGGCGCGCCCGCGTAGATGACGTGGCGCAGGCTGGAATGGTCGTGCGTCGACACCGCGGGGTGCTCAGTCAGCAGCTTGACGATGGTCGGCACGGTGAAGAGATTCGTGACGCGCCACGCCTCGATGAGAGCCCAGACCTCCTCGGGATCGAGCCGCTCGCCCGCGGTCAGCACCGTCTTGGTGCCGGCCGCGACCTGCGCGAGCTGGTGGATGCCGGCGCCGTGCGAGAGCGGCGCCACGACCAGGGACGCGTCGGCCTCCGTCGTGCCCGGCATCAGGTCGCAGAGGTGATTGGTGATGACGAAGGCCATCTGGCCGTGGGTCAGGACCGCCGCCTTGGGGCGGCCCGTCGTGCCGGAAGTGAAGAAGAACCAGCACGGATCGTCGTGCTCGACATCGGCGACGGGCGCGGCCGCGCCGAGATGGTCGGCGACGAGCGCGTCGTAGCCGGCCCCGAAGGCCGCGTCGCCGATCGCCACGACGCGGTCCAGATCCGGGCAGGCCTCGCGCACCGCGGCGGCGTGCTCCGGGAAACCCGCGCCGCAGATCAGCGTCGAGGCGCCGCTGGCACGGGCGAGATAGGCGATCTCCGCAGGCGTCTGCCGGAAATTGGCCGGCACCCAGACGGCGCCGAGCCGGAAGCAGACGAACATCGACTCGAACAGCTGGTTGCTGTTGCGTGCCTGGACCAGGACGCGATCACCCTTGGTCACACCACGGGCGGCGAGCGCCGCCGCCATCGCGTCGACCCGGGCGTCGAGCTCGGCCCAGGTCCAGCGCCGCGCGCCCCAGGCGAGCCCCACCGCGTCCGGAAACCGGCGCGCGGCGCGGCGCAGGAAATGGGCGAGATTCATCACCCGCCGGGAGCACGGCGCGACCCCGCCGCGCGGCGCCCCCGCGGCGCTCATCAGGTGAGCTTCCCGCAGGCCTTCTCGAGCAGCGACCAGCCCTCGTCGCCGTACCGGCCCTTCCACTCGGCGTAGAAACCGGCCTTGCGCAGCTTGTCGCGGAAGGGCTCCGGGTCGGGCTTGTTGAAGACCATCCCGTTCTTCGACAGGTCCGCCTGCAGGTTTGCGTTGAGCTGGGCGACGTCCGCCCGCTCCTTCATGCCGGCGGCGTTGATGTGGCGGGCCACCGTCTCGCGCAGGTCCGCCGGCAGGCGCTCCCAGGCGCGGCGGTTCGCCAGGAACCAGTACCCGTCCCACATGTGGTTGGTGAGCGAGCAGTACTTCTGCACCTCGTAGAACTTCGTCGTGGAGATCACCGCCAGCGGGTTCTCCTGGCCCTCGACGATCTTGGTCTGCAGGGCCGAGTAGGTCTCGTTCAGGTTGATCGACGCGGGAGCCGCGTCGAAGGCCTTGAACATCGAGGTCCAGAGCGGCGAGACCGGGACGCGGATCCGGAAGCCCTTGAAGTCGTCGGGCGTGGCGATCGGCTTGGTCGACGAGGTGGTCTGGCGGTAGCCGTTGTCCCAGATCTTCTCCATGGCGACGAGGCCGGCCTTGGCGATCTGCTGGCGGACCCAGGCGCCGAGCTCGCCGTCCATGGCCGGCCAGACGGCGTCGTAGCTCGGGAAGGCGTAGCCGATGCCGTTGATCGACGCGTTCGGCACCAGCGTCGAGAGGATCAGCGGCGACATCGTGAAGAACTCGACGCTGCCCGAGCGCAGCTGGCTGAGCGTGTCGGTGTCGGAGCCGAGCTGGCTCGTCGGGAAGATCTTGAGGTCGAACCGGCCGCCGGTCTCCGTGCGCAGCGCCTCCGCCATCTCGCGGGCGCGGATATTCATCGGATGCGTGTCGGGCAGGTTGTTGGCGTACTTGTACGTGAATTCTGCCTTCTGCGCCCGCGCCACGTGCGGTGCCGCCACGGTACCGGCGATGAGGGCCGTCGAGCCGGTCGCCAGGAATCGGCGGCGGGACAGGGGCGTGCGGTACGGGGACATGGCGGCCTTTCCGGTGCGGGCGCGGGGCCCGACGTTTCCTCGGGTCCGCGTTGGTGCGGACTCCTGATTGCGGCCTCGATAGCCGCTGACCGGTGCCAGTCAACGGACTTTCGCGGCCGCGTCCCCGGGAATGATTGCATCCGGCCGCCGCTGATACGGGGCGACCGGAGGCGGCCCCGGCCGCGCGAGACCGTGGCGACGCGACGATGGCGCGGATGGCGCGCTCGGCCTCAGTCCTGGCCGGGCAGATGCACCGTCCAGGGTTCCTCGAAGGTGTGTTCCTCGAGGTTCACGCCCGGGCCGCCGCGGTCGACCACCACGAAGTCCTGCGGCTGGCCGTAGGGCGTCAGCACCCCGTGCCACGTGTTGCGCGCGTAGCAGACCCCCTGCCCCGGCGCCGTCACGAAGGCCTGGGGCGGGCCGGGACGGCCCTCCGCGTCCGGGCAGACCACCACCAGGAACGGCGCCACGCTCAGCGGCAGGAACGCCTGCGCGCCCAGCGGGTGCCGCTCGACCAGGCCGAGCCGCAGCGGCACCGGGTAGGGCTGCGCCTCGACCAGCCCGATCACCACCCGCGACCCCTCGCCCACGACCTCGACCGCCGCCAGATCGTGGAAGCGCCGCGCCATCCCGCCGTTCATCGGCCGCGGCGCCACCGCGGCGACGTCGATCACCGTGCCGAACGGCGCGAACGCCTCGGCCGTCAGCGGCCGGGCGACGACCGTGCGGGCGCCAGCGCTCACCGGCCGAGCCCGCGCGGCGCCAGCGCCGGGTGGCGGTTGACGTCCTTGTACAGCAGGTACCGGAACGGGCCCGGCCCGCCCGCGTAGCAGGCCTGGGGGCAGAAGGCGCGCAGCCACATGAAGTCGCCCGCCTCGACCTCAACCCAGTCGCGGTTGAGCCGGTAGACCGCCTTGCCCTCCAGCACGAACAGTCCGTGCTCCATGACGTGGGTCTCCTCGAACGGGATCGAGGCGCCCGGGCGCATGCTGACGATGTTGACGTGCATGTCGTGGCGCAGGTCGTCGGAGGCGACGAAGCGGGTCGTCGCCCAGGCGCCGTCGGTGCCGACCATGCCGGCCGGCTCGACCGCCGATTCGTGGGTGACGAAGGACGTCGGCGCGTCGAGGCCGGCGGCGGGCTGGTAGGCCTTGCGGATCCAATGGAAGCGCGCGGGCGCGTCGCCGTCGTTGCGCAGCGCCCAGGCCGCCCCGGGAGCGAGGTAGGCGTAGCTGCCCGGCCGCAGGGCGTGCCGCGCGCCCTCCAGGGTGAGGCTGGCCGTGCCGGCGACCACGAACAGGACGCCCTGGGCCTGCGGCTCCGGCTCGGGGGCTTGGCTGCCGCCGCCGGGGGCGACCTCCATGAGGTACTGGGCGAAGGTCTCGGCGAAGCCCGAGAGCGGCCGGGCCACGATCCAGGCCTGGGTCCTGTCCCAGCCCGGAAGGAGGCTGGTGACGATGTCGCTCATGACGCCGTGGGGGATCACCGCGTAGGCCTCGGTGAACACCGCGCGGCCGGTCATCAGCCGCGTCTGGCCGGGTAGGCCACCGCACGGGGGGTTGTAGGCTCCAGCGCTCATGGTCGGTCTCCAGAATTCGACTTCAAGCTGTAAACGTCTGTCGGGGATCTGGTCACGCGGTGCGCGGCTCGGCGACGGGCGCCTCGAGGATCTCCGCCGTGTCGGTGGTGTCCTCGCCGTTCAGGACGCGATTGGCCCGCACTCGGTCGATGTCGCCCTCCCAGGCGGCGATGACGACGGTCGCGACGCAGTTGCCGATCAGGTTCCCGAGGGCGCGGGCGATGCCGACAAACCAGTCGACCGATAGGACGAGGACCAGCCCGATCACCGGGATCTCCGGCACCGCCGACAACGTGGCGGCGAGGACGACGATCGCCGAGCCGGGCACGCCGTGGGCGCCCTTGGAGGTCAGGAGCGCGATGCCGAGGATCAGCATCAGGTGGCCGAAGGACAGGTCCGTGTTGGTCGCCTGGGCGATGAACACGGTGGCGAGGGTCAGGTAGAGCGAGAAGGCGTCGAGGTTGAAGGAGTAGCCGGTCGGGATCACGAGGCCGACGGTGGATTCTTTGATGCCGAGCCGCTCCAGCTTGCGCATGACCTGCGGCAGCACGCAGTCCGACGAGGCGGTGCCGGCGACGACGGTCAACTCCTCGCGCAGGTAGGCGAGCAGCTTGAAGAGGCTGAATCCCGCGAGCCGCATGATGCTTCCGAGCACCACGACCACGAAGAGCGCGACGCCGGCGTAGAAGAGCATCACCAGCATGCTGAGCTGCTTCAGGGACCCGACGCCGTATTTCCCGACCGTGAAGGCGACCGCGCCCAGCACGCCGAGCGGCGCCAGCCGCACGATGAAGCCGATGATCCGGAACAGGACCTCGGTGATGCGCTCCAGGCTGTCGGCCAGCGGCTTGCCGCGCTCGCCGAGGAGCGAGAGCCCGGCGCCGAACAGGATCGCGAGGAGCAGGACCTGGAGGATGTCGCCCTTGGCGAACGCGTCGATGAAGGTCGTCGGCACGATCTTCATCAGGAAGTCGACGGTGCCCGTCACCTGCCCGACGCGGTCGGTGTAGCTGGTGAGCGACTTGGCATCGAGGGTCGCCACATCGACGTTCATGCCGTGACCGGGCGCGAACACGTAGGCGAGGACGAGCCCCAGCGCGAGCGCGATGGTCGTCACCACCTCGAAGTAGATCAGGGACTTGAGCCCGACGCGACCGACCTTCCGGAGGTCGCCCGCGCCGACGATGCCGTGCACGACGACGCCGAAGACCAGCGGCGCGACCACCATCTTGATGAGCTTGATGAAGACGTCGCCCAGCGGCTTGAGGGTGACGGCGAAGTCGGGCCAGAGCCGGCCGACGAGGATGCCGATCATCAGGGCGGCCACAACCTGCCCGAACAGCGACCCGTACAAGCGCTTCATCGCGATCTCCCTCGGAAGGCTCGACCCGACCCGACCCGACCGCGATCGTCCCGCCTCTCATGGGCGGGTCCGGTCGAGCCCGACCGCGCGGCGCGGCGCCATTGTGCAAAGCGATGCCTGCTCGGCCTTCCCGGCGGCAAAATCGTGCCGAACGATCTAGACGTCAAATATCTATTTCATTTAGTTTGAAACGCTCAGAGTTTTAATCCGCCCATGGAACTGCGCCATCTCCGCTACTTCGTCGCTGTGGCGAAGCACCTGAGCTTCACCGCCGCCGCGGAGAGCCTCGGTGTCGCGCAGCCGCCGCTCAGCCAGCAGATCCGCGATCTGGAGGCGGAGATCGGGACGGCTCTCTTCGAGCGGACGACCCGGCGCGTGGCGCTGACGCGGGCAGGTCATGACTTTCACGTTCAGGCGATCGGGCTCCTGGAGCGGGCCGCCGAGGCCGTCGAGCGCGCCCGGGCGATCGGCGGGGGCACCGCCGGCATCATCAATGTCGGCCTGACGGGCTCGATGCTCGCGGGGCCGCTCGGGCACGCGATCCGGGATTTCGCGCAGGTCTATCCCGCGGTGGATCTCCGAATCCACGAGATGTCGCCGGATCGCCAGATCGCGATGCTGAAGGCGGGGCAGACCGACGTCAGCTTCCTGCGAGCCCCGCCGCAGGATGCCGATCTGGTCCGGGTCCGCGCGTGGAGCGAGACCGTGCAGGTCGTCCTTCCCAGGGGGCACCGTCTCGCGCGGGGCAGCCTCCGGCTCGCCGACCTGCGCGACGAGCGGTTCGTGTTCCTCCGGATGTCCGATTCGCTGTTCGCCAAGTATCTCTGGGATTGCTGCGTCGAGTCCGGGTTCGTCCCCACCATCACCCATCAGGCCGTCGAGGCGGCCTCATTGACGAGCCTCGTCGCATCCGGCCTGGGCATCGCCATCATCCCGGAATACGTCGCCCGGCTGGCGCATGCCGACGTGGTCTACAGGCCGCTCGAGGGACCCCGCATCCGCGCCGACGTCTTCGCGCTGTGGTCGCCCGCGAAAGCCGCCCTGGTCTGCAACTTCGTCGATCTGGTCCGCGACGGTCGGAAGACGCTCGCCGACTAGGCGGATCACCCGGGCCTCGGCGCCGTGGCGGGTGCCTATAGGACACGCGCCCCCCTCGGATCGCCGGCCGTGGCGGAGCAGCCCGATGCTTTTCCCTCACTGAATTTCTTGTATCCGCCTTCTTTTGGGTTCGCCATATTCCCGAAACGAATCTGATACGCTATTGCAGCTTAAGGTCCGGAGCGCTTGAAGCCACAATGCCTTCCCAGTTCATCCGCTCCGCGGCCTGGGCACCCACGATTGCTTTGTCGTGGTTCTGGGGGCTCGGGTTTTTCTACGCGATCCATGTCACGCTGACATACGGCTGGCTCGGGTTCCTTGCCTTCGCCTTGCCGAACGCGACCGGTCTCGGCCTGTTCGGCTGGATGCTCGGCGCGCCGCGTCGGAATATCGACGCGATCGTGGCCGCCGTGCAGGGCCCCTACGCGCTCCTGTTCATGGGAGCCCAGTTCTTCGCCGTCGCGATCACGATCTTCGGCTTCGCGGCCTACGCGTGGCTTCCCCTGTTCGGCCACGACGCCGCCGTGGGCGTGATCGCATTGGTCCTCGTCGCCTGCTCGCTCGGCCATGCCGTCCCGCTGCGCGGGATCCGCATCGTCCATTGCGGGGCGCTGGCGGTCGGGCTCGCCGCGAGCGTGATCCTGCTCGGCGGGCTGTCCGCGCAGCGGGACGGCTGGGACGTCCCGCTGCAGGCCTTCGACGAGCGCTTCTACGGGCTCGTCGTCCCCTCGCTGGTCGGCTTCCTGCTCGGCCCCTGGATGGACATCCAGCAGTGGCAGCGGGCGGTCGAGATCCGGCGCTCGGGCGGGTCGGTGCGCGCGGCCTACGTGACCGGCGCGCTCCTCTTCCTCGGTCTCCTGACGATCAACGCGCTCATCGCCGCGCGGGCGGGGCTCGGCATGCCGGTCGTCTCGTCCGACGGCCTGTCGGGAGCCTACGCGGCCGTGGCGCAGGCGATCGGGCGCGAACCCGCGACCGGCGTCGCGGTGGCCTTCGTGATCTGGACGGCGATCGCCGCCGCGACCACGATCGACAGCTTCTACAGCGCCACGCGCTGGCTCGGGATCTCGGTCACGGCCCGCAGCAATTCCCCGCTCCTCGCCTTCGTGCCGGCCGGCCTCGTGGCGTCGCCGGTCTGGATCCTCGGTGCCGCGCTCGCCACAGCGGCGGCGGCGATCTGGGCGAACCTCTCGCTCCTCTACCTGATGATGCCCTTCGCCACGCTCCTCGTCGGGGCGGCGGCGTGTCTCGTGTGCGAGACGCTCGGCGCGACCCGCCGCTACGACCCGGTTCTCACCTCCATGATCGGGGCGACGGCGTGCCTGATCTTCGTGACAGGCTATCTGGCCCCGAGCTGGGCGCTGCTGGCCATCGCGCCGCTGATCGGCCTGATCGGCGCTCTCCCGATGATCGCCGAGGTCCTCGGCTGGCGCGCGCCGCCGCCGGTCGCGGAGCTGATCCCGGCGGCGGAGCGGGCGCCGCGGGCGGCGCCGGTGCCCGTGGCGTTGGACCAGACCGACGCCGTCGCGTCGCACGGGTTCGACGGGCACTGGTTCGTCCTGCGCCTCATCCCGACCTACGACGACACCAACTCGGTCGGGAACGTCTACTTCGCCAATTACGTGCGCTGGGTGGGCAAGGCCCGCGAGCTGTTCTTCAACATCTGCATGCCGGATTTCGACCTGAAATCGACGGACTTCTACATTCTGACGAAGTCCTTCCAGCACGACTTCCGCCGGGAGGCGATGGAGTTCGAGCCGGTCACCGTCCGTATCTCGATCGCGAGCCACAACAGGAAGTTCGTGACCCTGGCGCACGAGATCCACAGCGAGGTCAACGGCCTCCTCGGCCGGGGCGAGCAGTCGCTGATGTTCGTGGACACCGTCCACTATCGCCCGCTCGATATTCCGCGGGCGATCATCGAGGGCTTCCTGCCCTACTGGCCGAAGACGTCCCCGCACGCCGTCGCGGGCGGGAGCGGCACGACCGGCGTCGCGCCGCTCGGCGTCTGAACGCGCCTCACGCCGCCTGAACCGCCGCCGGGAGGAGTTGACCGCTACGCGCCAGCGCGGCGGCCTGCTCGGCCGGCAGCGGCTTGCTGAACAGGTAGCCCTGGAACTCGTGGCACCCCTGCTCCAGCAGGCAGGCGCGCTGGGCATCCGTCTCGACGCCCTCCGCGGTGATCGTCATGTCGAGGCTCGTCGCCATGTCGATGATCGCGTTCACGATCGCCGCAGCGCTCCGCTCCTGCGGCAGGTCGCGGACGAAGCTCTGGTCGATCTTGATCTTGTCGAAGGCGATCCGGCGCAGGTAGCTCAGGCTCGAGTAGCCTGTCCCGAAATCGTCGAGGGACAGCCGCACGCCCATCTCGCGGAGCTTGGCGAGCGTGGCGTTGATCGCCGGCGTGGCCTCCAGGAACACCGATTCGGTCACCTCCAGCTCCAGGCGCGGCGCGGCGAGCCCGCTCGTGCGCAGCGCGGAGCGGACGAGTTGCGTCAGGTCCGAGTGGCGGAACTGCCGCGGGGACAGGTTGACGGCGATGCGGACATCTCCCGGCCAGCCCGCCGCGATCCGACAGGCCTCGCGGAGGATCCACTCGCCCAGCGGTATGATCACCCCGGTCTCCTCGGCGAGCGGGATGAACTCGCCGGGCGAGACGAAGCCGCGCACCGGATGTTTCCACCGGATCAGCGCCTCGAAGCCGCGCACGCGGCACTCCTTGGCCGCCACGATCGGCTGGAAGTAGAGGACGAACTCGTCCCGATCGAGGGCGCCCCGCAGGTCGGCCGTCAGGGCGCGCCGCGCCTCGATCCGCTCATCCATCTCCGCTTCGTAGAAGCGGTAGCCGTTCCGGCCCTCGCTCTTCATGCGGTAGAGGGCGAGGTCGGCCCGCCGCATGATCTCCTGGCACCCGTCCTGCGGGGCGATCGCGATCCCGATGCTGACGCTGACGGTCAGCCGGATGCCGTCGATGGTGAAGGGCGACGCGAGCGCCTCGACGATGCCGTTCGCGAGCGACTCGATGCCGTGCAGGTCACGGGCGCTCCGTCCGGTCGCGAGGACCGCGAACTCGTCGCCCGCCAGACGGGCGAGCTGAACATCGGACGCCTCGAAGCTCCGCAGCCGCTCGGCGACCGATTTCAGGAGCCTGTCGCCGGCCGCGTGGCCGAAGGTGTCGTTGACGCTCTTGAACTCGTCGAGGTCGAGGGCGAGCACGGCGAACCGGTCCCCCTGCGCGAGCCGTTCCCGCGCCGTTTCCTGGAGCTGATGGAACAGGACCCGATTGGGCAGATCGGTCAGGGAATCGTGCAGGGCGAGATACGACAGCCGCTCCTCGGAGCGCCGCTTCTCGGTCACGTCGGAGCCGACGCCGCGATAGCCCGAGAATGCGCCGGCCCGGTTGAAGGTCGGCTTGCCGCTGAGGCACCACGTCCGCCGCTCGCCGGCGATGTCGAGCTGCAGGTGCAGGTTCCGGAAGGCGCGCCGCTCGGCGATGCAGCCCCACAGGGTGGTGCTCGAGTGGCTCCTGGGCGGCGCCACCGGCGGCAGCAGCAGCCGCTCCAGGGGCAGGCCCATCAGCTGGCGCTCGGAGGAGCCGGCGACCTCGATCAGGCGCGGCGAGACGTGTTGGAGGCGCAGGTCGGCATCCGTTTCCCAGAGCCAGTCGCTGGCGCTCTCCTCGAACTCGTTGAGCAGGAGGTGGGTGAATTCCTGCTGCCGTTCCAGCTCAATCTGCGCGATGACCCGCATCGTCAACAGCCGGCTGAGATGCACGATCGTGAAGCAGATGAAGATCGCGTAGAAGAACAGCAGGACCGCGACGTAGATGTAGAAGGGCTCCCCGGTCGTCGCGAGGGCGATGAATGAGCCGAGGATGATCAGGCCGGAATAGCCGATGGCGACGCGGGGCAGCACCGCCGCGCTCATGCCGGTCGCGATCAGGCCCGCGATGCTGGAGGCGATCAGGAGCCGCCCGTGCGCGTCGGCTCCGGCGAAGAGCATGACCGGGATGGAGGCCAGCAGGAGGCCGTAGGCCTGGGCGGCCAGCACCACGCCCTGGACGAATGAGGACGGCACTTCGAGGGGTTTCGGACGGGAGCGCCAGCGCCAGCACTGCTGGAGCGAGACCACCGCCAGGGGCAGGACGAGCGCCTCGAGCCCGGCGAGGTAGACCCGGTTGCCCGGTTGCCAGAACAGATAAACGATGACCTGTACGACGCTGAGGCTCACAAGAATCGTGAAGGGAACCAGGCGGAGCGCGACGTCGAGCTGCTCGACGCGGGCCCGCGCGCGAAGGTTCGCGTCGAGTGGATCCGCTTTGCGATCGGTATCGATCAGGAAAGAAATCAACATCTCGCGCGACGCAAACGCCCTCTGAAAAACCTTTACGATCGAAAACTGCGGCTCTCGCTATTTAGATGCATACACAATCGCTCGCTTGCACAAGTACAAGTCGCTCGTCGGTTTACAACTCGTAAATATCGCACCAGCACCCGGCGCTGCGGCTCGCATCCGCCGGGCGGCGGCGCTAAGAGGCGAGCGCGCCCCGGTCGCGGCTCAGCCAGAGCCGTCCGCGGGGCCGCGTAGGATGAAGCAGACGATGCCGCAAACGCTGGGCCTCAACCGCATCCTGGGCGGTGCGATCGGTGTCATCGCCCTGGTGTCGGTCCTGACCAGCGGCGCGGTCCTGATCACGGCCGATCAGCTGCGGGACGCGACCGATGCCCGGAGCCGGTCCAACCAGCTGATCCGCGCCCTCGACGGCTTCCGCGCGGCCATGCTCAATCAGGAGACCGGACTGCGCGGCTACCTGATCACGGGCCGCGACGGCAGCCTGGAGCCCTACCGCACGGGGCGCCAGACACTGGACGAGGCGATCGACAGGCTCAGGACCCTGATCGGCCACGATCCCGAGCGGACGCGCCTCTTGGCCGACGCGGTGGCCGCGGCCCGCAGCTGGCAGACCGAGGTCGGCGAGGTCGTCGTGCGAATCGCGGCCGATCCGGCGAAGCGTGACGAGGCGGTCAAGATCGAGGCGGACGGTCAGGGCAAGCGGCTGTTCGACACCTTCCGCGAGAAGCTCGCGGCCATCGAGGGTCTCGAAGGAGCGGTTCGGGCCGCGCTGGCCGAGCGCGTCGCGCGGAGCGAGCGCAACGAGGGCCTCGCCCTCTGGGGCGGAACGCTGATCACGCTGCTGATCTGCCTGGGCATCGGGGTCGCCATCAACCGCCTCGTCGTCAGGCCTCTCGTGGCGGTGATGGGCTTCGTGGGACGGGTCGGCGAGGGCGACCTGTCGAGCACGCTCGATGTCCGCGCCGGCGGCGAAGTGGGCCGTCTGAGCACGACGCTGAACACGATGGTCTCGGGTCTGTCGGACTTGGCGCGGACGAACCGGGCGGCGACGGCGGACCTGAACGCGGCCGCGGCCGAGATCCGCGCCTCGGCGCAGGAGCAGGCGGCCTCGGTCGAGCAGCAGTTCGCCGCCGTGCAGGAGACGGCCGCCACGGTCGACGAGATCACCCATTCGGGGGCGCAGATCTCCAAGCGCGCCACCGAGGTGATCGCCACCGCCCAGGCGACCGCCCAGACCTCGCGCCAGGGGCTGCGCGCGGTGTCCGACACCGCCAAGGCCATGGACGCGATCCGCGAGCAGGCGGAGGCGGTGGCGGGCAACATCGTCAGCCTGTCGGAGAAGACCCAGACGATCGGCGACATCATCGAGACGGTCAACGACATCTCGGAGCGCACGCACCTGCTGGCGCTGAACGCCGCCATCGAGGCGGCCGCGGCCGGCGAGAGCGGGCGCAGCTTCTCGGTGGTGGCCTCGGAGATGAAGCTCCTGGCCGACCAGGCCAAGGCGGCCACGGGGCAGGTGCGGGGGATCCTGGGCGAGATCCAGCGGGGCATCAACACGTCGGTGATGCTGACCGAGGAGGCGGTCAAGCGTGCGGCGGCGGGCAAGACGCGCTCGGACACGACGCAGCGCACGATCGAGGAGATCACCGCGCGGGTGGAGGAGAACGTGCAGACGTTCCAGCAGATCGTGGCCTCGACCAACCAGCAGCAGCTGGGCATCGAGCAGGTGATGGGGGCGCTGCAGAACATCCGCCAGGCCAGCCAGCAGACCGCGGCCGGCACGCGGCAGGTCGAGGCCGCCTCCGCCAACCTCACCGAGCTCGCCCAGGCCCTCATGGCCCTGGCCGAACGATACCGGCACTGATCCGCCGCTCCGACCGTCCTCCTACGGCTACGGCCCGATCGTTCGGACCGCGCTCTCCTCGTCCGGCTGGTTCGGATCGGCGGAGGCCGGAGACACTCAGCCGCGATGCGCAGGTCGGTGCGGCGCCTGTCGCCGGGACGCGGTCGCGGCGCGCGCGCGGGCCGCCCGGACGCGCACGATGTCGGCCATCCCGACCGGCCGCGGCGGTGCCTCGCCGGTGAACGGCATGCGGCTGTGAACGTCGCCGTAATAGTCCGACCCGCCCATCCCGAAGCCGCCGGCGACGACGGGTCCGTCGAGGAGCGGCTCTCCGGCCGACGCTCCGGTGGCGATGAGGACGAGGAGTGGGACGGCGAGGAGGAGGCGCATGATCACATGCGTACACCGTCCTGCGTCAGCTTCGCGGCGGCGGCGGTCACGATGGCGTGCGCGCTGCCGGCCCGCGGCGCTGCCCTCAGGTGTCCGGGTCGACGCCGCGATAGCGCGTCGGATGCGTGCGCGCCTTCTGCCAGCCGGTCCGCCCCTGCGCGAAGCCGACCTCCAGGAAGTGGACGAGCGGGTTGACCCCGGCCACGCGAACATCCGGGTTCGCGTCGAGATACCCGTCGGTGCTAAAATGCCCGCTCGGGTCACGGCCCTCGCGCCAGCCGAGATCGAGGTAGTGTCGCGCCGGACCGTGGGGATACTGGCACGTGTCGGCGTACCAGCTCCTGTAATAGGCCTCATCGAAGCCCGGGAGCGGGCTCTCCAGATAATGATCGAGACCGTACCGGTCGCGGATCTGGCCGGCGACGCGCGCGGCGACGGCCGCGTAATCCCGCAGATGCGTCCCTTCGACGAAGGCCTCGTCCTCGGCGAGACCGAAGCGCGCTCCGCGCAGCGCCGCGAACGGGTCGAAGAACGAGACCCCCCGGCGTGCGCAGACGGCGCGGAGGAGATCGGAATAGACCTCGACCGCGGCGGGATCGCGCTCGGTAACCCACGAGCCCGGCGTGGGCGGCAGCGCCGAGACCAGCGTGTCGAGGGCGAAGGCCTGGAAGCGGTCGACGATGCGATCCGCGTGGTCGGAGAAATCGGCCGTCGCCGATCGCCCGAGCGCCGACGGCGAGCGGATGTCGTTGGTCCCGACGAACAGGACCGCCAGGAAGGCCGGCAGGGGCGCACGCAGCAGGTCGAGGGCCCGGCGGTAGGAGCGGGCCGTCGCGCCCGCGAGCCCGGCATTCAGCACGGGACGGGAAACGACCGGCCGCGGCATGTGAGCCGCGTGCGAGTCGCCGGCGAGCACGACGCAGCCGCTCGGCGCAGCGTCGAAGACGGCCTGGATATGGCCGATCTTGTGACGGCGGAGGGCGCCGCTGCGGAGCGCCCTCACGGCCTCTGACAAACCCATACGAATCTTGAACACCGCCCCCGCGTCCCGCACCGTAGGAGGCTCAGTTTTCCCAAGTCCAGTCCCCCCCGAGCGCGAAACGGATTTTCGGCGCCGCCGGTGTTGCCGGGCGACAGTGCCGGGAATGCCGCCCGGATCATGAATGCTGGCCGGTGGCGGAACCAGATCCGCCGGTGCGCTGTTGTGGAGCCCTCCGCGATGGTGCAATGGAGCCGCCCCTGCGGGCGCCGTCGACCGCCACGAATCCCTCTCGTGCTCTCGTCCTCGATCGATCACATGGTCCGCGGCTACTTATCGTTCACGCCCTTCAAGTTGAGAGACCTTCATCCGGCACCGGTGGCGCGGCGACATGTCTTTTTCATTCACGGATTCGACGCCCGCAGCGGCATCCGCTTCCCCGCCTTCTTCAAGCGGGAGCTTCACCGTCACGCGACCCGGTTCGGGGCGATGCCGCGCGCGGTCTCGGAGATCCGGACCGATCCGGATGGTCTGACCCGGAGCTGGACGGTCGACGCACCCGCCGACGGCGACGGTGCGGCGGTCCGCTGCGAGACCCTGATCTGGAGCGATATCGTCCATGCGGATCTCGCGCGTCCCGTGTCGCGCAAGCTGGCTCTGCTGGCGCGGAGCGTCGCGGCGGGGCTCGCACAGGGATTGGTCTTCAAGACGTCCCGGTTCGGATGGCCCTACACGGTGCTGACCGCCTTCCCGTTCTTCGTCGCCTTCGTGGCCCCGGCGCTCCTGATCGCGCTCGGCACCGCGATCTACGCTGCCGTCAGCCCGTCGGCGCTGACGGAAACGGTCGGCGTGGCGCTGCTTCTCGCGGCCGCGGCGCTCGCGCTCCTGTACGGCGCCAAGAAGGTGCTAGGGCGCCTGTTCTTCTGGCACATCCTGAGCATCCGGATCTTCTTCTGGCAGCACGCGACCGGTCGGCGGCCGGATTACGCGGACCGGGTCGCGGCCTTCCGGGACCGTGTCCTGGCCGAACTGGCCCACTGGCGCGCGAACCCGGCGGACGCGCCCGACGAGGTCATGATCGTCGGCCATTCCCTCGGCGCAGCCATGGCGGTCGAGGTTGCCGCGCAGGTCCTCGCGCGCCTCGGGACCGACGATCGAGGGCATCCGCGCCTGTCGCTCGTCACGCTCGGCTCGGGGCTGCCCTTCGTGGCGCTCCAGCACGAGGCCCGCGCGCTGCGCGACGACATCGCGACCCTCGTCTTCAGCGACCGCATCGTCTGGTGCGACTACCAAGCCCCCCAGGATTGGCTCAACTGCTACGGCTTCAATCCGATCTTCGATCTCGGATTCGGACGACCCGCCTTCCTGGCCTGCAACCCGCTCATCCGTTCCGCCGGGGTCAAGGACAGGATACCCGAGGACGACTACAAGCGTCTGCGCCTCAAGCCTTTCCACATGCACTTCCAGTTCCTGAAAGCCAATTTCAGGCCGGGGGAGTACGATTTCTTCGAGATGATCCTCGGGCGGCAATCGCTGCTCGACCGCGCCCTGCGGCCGGTCTGCCGCCGCGCGGTCCCGCCCGCGCAGGGCGCGTGATCGCGTCCGCGGGAGACGCGTCGGGACACGATCGGAGCCGCCGGTCAGAGCCGCCGGATATCAGACGGCCACATTCCGGTCGTCAGCACGCCGCCGGAATGTCTCGGCATCTCGGAGTCAGGAGCGGACCGGTGGGAGCGATGGGAATGAGGATGCTGCCGGTTCTCGTTGCGCGGAAGGGCGCTCTCGTCGGGATGCTCCTGGCAGTGCTCGCCGTCCCGGTCGCGGGCGAGGCCGGCTGGAAGGGGCCGGAGGCGCAACCGCTGTTCGTCAACGAGGCCAATCCAGCCGGCTACAACTACGCGCCGAGCGTCATCACCGAGAACGGGACCACCGACATCTGGTGGTGCGGTCAGGGCAAGACGGACGTCATCTTCCATCGCTCCTACACGCCGCAGACCGGCTTCTCGCCGGCGCGGATCGTGTTCCAGCCGACGCCCAACTCCTGGAACCGGCAGTACGTCTGTGATCCCAGCGTGATCCGGGGCCGCTTCGTCAACCCGGCGGACGGGCAGACCTACGCCTACGCGATGTACTATTCGGGCGCCGACAACCTGCCCGGAAACAACAACCAGACCGGCCTCGCCTTCTCGAACGACAAGGTGACGTGGGTCGACTACCCGGAACCGGTCATCAAGCCGATCAACCCGGTCATCGCGCAGGGCAATTACGGCACGGGCCAGCCGGCGACCTTCTCGGACGGCCGGTCCGGCCTGTTCGTCTTCACCACGGATCTCACCGGGCCGCAGGGCGTGCCGGGCTTCGGGGACCTCTACGTCCGGCACACGGCCGACGGCGTGCATTTCGGGGCGCCGGCGCGAGTCCCCAACGCCACGACCGACGGCTCGACCATCAACCCGAACTCGGATTTCGCCTACGATCCCAAGACCGGCGAGGTCTACGTCATCACCGGGTTGCCGGGCCGCGTGTGCCAGCAGGTGGCCTGCAAGGATCCGGGGCGCAATCCCGACCGGGAAACCTACCAGATGGGGCTGTTCAGGATGCCCCTGAAGGCGGTGCTGAGCGGGGCGCCGGCGGCGTGGACACCCCTGGGCTACCTGAACTCCGACGTCACGGGCTTCTACCTGAACCACAGTCCCGGCTTCCAGCGCGACGGGGCGGGGTTCCTGACGCCGTTCCTGCCGGACATCACGGTCTTCTTCTCAGGGGGTGACCCCTATCCCGGCACGTGGCGGGTCGCCGAGGCGCGGCGGCCGAAGGGCGCCGACCGCCTTCCCCTGCGGCGCGCCTTCGGGCCCGGCGGCCACTGGGTGACGACCGGCTATATCGGGCCGGGCTACACGATCGAGCGCAGCCTCGGTACCGTGTTGACGCTCCCGGCGCCCGGGACCGCGATGCTGATGAGCTGCGCGGCAGGACAGGACCACTTCCTCAGCCGCGACCCGAGATGCGAGGGCCAGACACCGCTCGGGCAGACCGGCTACGTCTACGAGGCGCAGAGGCCGGGGAGCCATCCGATCTACCGTTGCATCGCCGGAGGCCGCGATCATTTCGTGTCGACCGTCCCGGACTGTGAGGGTCACATGTCCGAAGGGATGCTCGGCTACGCGCTGGACTGAGAATCCGTCCCGCGGCGCGAGGCGCCGGCCGGATCGCCTGATCCGCCCGCGCCGGACGGGATGGACTCCCGCCGCTTCAAGTCTCCGATGACCTCCTGGTCGGGACGCCCCTGATCGATGCCGTCCGGGACTGGCTTGCGCGCGCGGGCCGTAAATTTTCCGGTAACGCTACCGGCGCGGCGAAAATACTCGCGCGCTTAATCCGGACTTAACCCTAACCGGTATTCTTAGTCATCCCCGAGAATCGGGTTGCTCCGGTTGGAAAGATAGCGATCCATGTCCTCCATCACCCTGTCGGCCGCGACGCGCCAGAACCTGCTCTCGCTGCAGGACACCGCCCAGCTGATGGCGACCACCCAGAATCGGCTCGCGACCGGCAAGACCGTCAACTCCGCCCTCGACAACCCGACCAACTTCTTCACCTCCCAGGCCCTCGACGGACGCTCCTCGAGCCTGAACTCCCTCCTCGACGGCATCTCCAACGGCATCCAGTCGATCCAGGCCGCCAACCAGGGCATCACCTCGATCCAGAAGCTCGTGGACCAGGCCAAGTCGATCGCCAACCAGGCGCTCTCGACCCAGCTCTCCACCACCGGCACCGCCGCCAACGCCTACAGCGCCAGCACCGCCTCCTCGACCGTGCTCCTGACCATCAACGGCAGCTCGGTCTCGGCCACGGTCGCCGCCTCCTCGAGCGTCAACGCCACGGTCGCCGCCCTCAACGCCGCGGTCAGCTCGGCCTCGACCTCGTCGAGCGGCGCCTTCGGCGCCGGCGCGATCTTCTCGGTCGACAGCACCGGCACCAAGATCGTCCTGAACGCCCAGGCGGACGTGGAATTCCAGAACTCCGGCAGCCAGACGGCGCTCGGCTTCACCGCCTCGGCCACCACCGCCTCGACCTACGGCACCGCCGCCAGCACCGTGGTGTCCAGCGACCTGTCGATCTCGGGCGTGACGCAGCGCGCCTCGCTGGCCAATCAGTACAACAACCTGCTCAACCAGATCACGCAGCTCGCCAGCGACGCCAGCTACAACGGCGTCAACCTCATTGCCGGCAAGGGCAATGACATGAACATCAAGTTCAACGACACCGGCAGCTCGAACCTGAACGTCGCCTCGGTCGACGCGACCTCCAGCGGCCTGGGCCTGTCGTCGATCACCAACTCGAACAGCTCGACCAGCCAGAACGGCCTCGGCAACTTCCTGCTGAACGCCGACGTCAACAAGACCCTGGCGGTCCTGACCACGGCCGGCGCGGCCCTGAACTCCGCGGCGAGCACGCTGGGCTCGAACCTATCGGTGGTTCAGAACCGCCAGGACTTCTCCAAGCAGCTGATCAACGTGCTGCAGACGGGCTCGGCCAACCTGACCAACGCCGACCTGAACCAGGAGGCGGCGAACTCGCAGGCGCTGTCGACCCGCCAGTCGATGGGCATCTCGGCCCTGTCGCTGGCCAACTCAGCCCAGCAGGGCGTCCTCCAGCTCCTGCGGTAAGCGACACGCACCGCGTCGACCGAACGGCCGGAGTCGAACTCCGGCCGTTCTCGTTCGCGGGGTCCCGAGGTCGCATCCGGCCGGAACGCGAGAGACCGGTCCCGGCGGTACGACCGCCCGCAGCCCGCCGCTGTCCCCCGGATTCCAGTGGAGGCAGCGCCGGTCATCGCGGGTCAGGAACCGGCGGACCCGCCCCCTTTCGGCATCGCAGGATCCGAACGCCCGGTGTCCGACGCCGGCACTGTCGGGACCAGAGGTCACACCCCCTTCTCGCATCCGCGTGCCGGTTGCGGTTGGACGCGGCGGCGGCTCCGGATAAGACCGGGCCATGAGCATCGAAGATCTTCGGGGGGAGGTCGAGCGGCTGCGTCGGCGCGAGCGCGCGCTGGTTGATGAGAACGCGCGCCTGCGCGCGTCACAGGCCCCAGTCACCGCCCCGACAACCACTCTGGCCGGAGTCGGCACCGCCCGCTCCGATCTTCTGTTCACCGCCGCCGACAAGACCCGGATGGCGATGATCGTCACCGATCCGAACCTGCCCGACAACCCGATCGTCTTCGCCAACCGCGCCTTCCTGGAACTCTCCGGCTACTCGGCGGGAGAGCTGATCGGGCGCAATTGTCGCTTCCTCCAGGGGCCCGCGACGGATCCGGCCGATGTCGCCCGCATCCGCGATGCCATCGCCGCGCGGCGCGACGTGGTGGTCGAGCTGCTGAACTATCGGCGCGACGGCAGCACCTTCGTCAACGAACTCTACATCAGCCCCGTCTTCGGACCGCTCGGCGAGTTGCTGTTCTTCTTCGGCAGTCAGCTCGACCTCACCCGCTTCCGGCAGCGCGAGGCGCAGGCCGTCGAGCGGACCATCGCGCCGCGGCATGCCCGGGCGGACGACGCGGTGGGCTTCTGCATCGTCGAGCTGCGCTTCGACGGGGATGGCAGGGCCGCGGATTACCGCGTGGTGGAGACCAACGCCGCCTTCGAGGATCAGTCCGGCCTCGGCGCCGCGGCGGGACGCTGGATGAGCGCGCTCGAGCCGGACCACGCCCGACGCTGGTTCGACACCCTCGGTGAGGTAGCGCGATCCGGGCACAGCGCCCGGTTCAAGGGAGCCCTGTCGCGAACGGGGCCCATCCTCGACGTCCGCGCGATGCGGACCGGTAGCGGGACGCAGAACCGCGTCGCGATCCTTCTCGAGGATCCGGCGGCCCGGCAGGCGGACGAGGAGCGGCGGGAGGCCCGGACGCGCGACCGGAAGATCGAGCATGACCTGGTCTGGCGGACGAGCCGCGACCTTCTCGTGGTCTGCGCCCTCGACGGAACCTGCCAGGCGGTCAACCCGGCCTGGACGGAGCTGCTCGGGTGGCCGGCCGGCAGCTTGGTCGGCATCCGCATCGATACCCTGATCCATCCGGACGACGGCGAGACCGCGGCCAGCGCGTTCGAGACGCTGCGGACCGGCCACACGCTGTCGGACCTCGACGTCCGGTTCCGGACCGCCGACGGCGCGTATCGCTGGATCGCCTGGAACGCCATCGCGCGCGGGGACCGGTTCCACGCGACAGGGCGCGACGTCACGGAGCGCCGCGCCCTCGAGGAGCAGCTGCGTCAGTCGCAGAAGATGGAGGCCGTCGGGCAGCTCACCGGCGGCGTGGCGCACGACTTCAACAACCTGCTGACCGTCATCAAGTCGTCGACCGATCTGTTGAAGCGACCGGGCCTCAGCGAGGATCGGCGGGGCCGCTACGTCGACGCCATCGCCGACACGGTCGACCGCGCCGCCAGATTGACCAGCCAGTTGCTGGCCTTCGCGCGCCGGCAGGCACTCCGACCGTCGATCTTCGACGTGGTGCAGTCGGTGGCCGCCATCGCCGACATGGTCGGCACGCTGACCGGCGCGCGCATCCACGTCGCGACCGACACGGATGCCGGCACGGACGCGGACGGCCGCAGGCTGCGCTGCCACGTCGATGCCGACCCCAGCCAGTTCGACACGGCCCTCGTCAACCTCGTGGTGAACGCCCGCGATGCCATGCAGGGCGAGGGCCGCCTCGTGATCAAGGTGCGGCGCGCGGACCGGATCCCGGCGCTGCGGGCGCATCCGGCCGTGCCCGGCGATTTCGTGGCCGTGTCGGTCTCGGATACCGGCTCGGGCATCGAAGCGGACCTCCTCGAACGCATCTTCGAGCCGTTCTTCACGACGAAGGGCGTCGGCCACGGCACCGGCCTCGGCCTCAGCCAGGTGTTCGGCTTCGCCAAGCAGTCGGGCGGTGACGTCGCGGTCGACAGCGTCGTCGGCGTCGGGACCACCTTCACGCTGTTCCTGCCGCGGTCCCAGCAGGCGGAGGTCCAGGAGGGCGTGCCGGACGAGCCGGAGCCGCTCGCCGAGGGTCACGGCACGCCCGTCCTCGTGGTGGAGGACAACGAGGAGGTCGGCGCCTTCGCCCGGCAAGCCCTCGTGGAACTCGGCTACAGGGCTGTCTGGGTGAAGGACGCGCAGGCGGCCATCGCCACGATCGAAGCGAACGGCCAGGAGATCGAGATCGTCTTCTCCGACGTGGTGATGCCGGGCATGAACGGCGTCGATCTGGCCCGGGAGATCAGGCGCCGTCGTCCCTACCTGCCCGTCGTCCTCACCTCCGGCTACAGCCACGTGCTGGCGTCGGAGGGCACCGACGGCTTCGAGCTCCTGCACAAGCCCTACTCGGTGGCCGACCTCAGCCGGGCCCTGCGCAAGGCGCTCCGGGAACGGTCGGCGCTGACCTTCGGCTGACGAGGCCGCATCCGACCGGACCGACGCGCGTTACGTCCCCGACCGCCCGAAGATTCGGACAGGACACCGCACCATGTCGTCGGATACGCCGCGTCCCGGGGACGACCCGCTGCCACCCATCGACGACCCGCTGCCGGAGCCCGCACCGCCCGACGGGGACCCGCCGGCCGAGCCGCCGGCGCCGCGTCCTCCCGGTCCCATCGAAGCGGGGTGAGATCGGGCGCCGGACGGCCGCCCGTCCGCAGGCGGACGAGGACTGCATCGGGGCCGCAGGAGCTTCCGGCGGAACCGAAGTGTTCACCGGATCGCGACGAGCTGCTGGCGATGCCGCGCCGCTTCTCAATGCAGCGGGTAGCGGCTCAGCAGGTCGTCCGTCCTCTGGACGGTCTTGTCGTAGAGGCAAGCGGGCAGCGCCGCGTTCGCGCCGCTCCCGTTGGCCCACTCGCTGTCGGTCAGGTCGCCGCAATCCGCGTCCCGGAAGGCGATCCAGGCCCGCTGCGCCCGCTCGAGTCGCGTCTTCCAGAGCGCCCTGGCGTCGGGGTCCGGCGTGCGGTCGTCGTGATCGATCACCGACATCGCCTTCTTGTAGGCCGCGTTGAGCTTCGCGTCGGCCTCCTGCAGGGCGCGGGTCATGCACGCCGTCGTGCCCGGCGTCGAGGTCTCGGTCAGACACAGTTTCGCGGACGGCTGGTCGGCTTCGGCGGTCGTCGGCACGGCGAGGCAGGCGAGCAGCCCGGCAAGGACGGGGGCCGAGGCCGGCAGCAGGCAAGGGCGCTTGTGATTCATGGCACTGGGATCCGGTTCGCGCGTCGCATCGACCCGGCTGCGGGGTCCTGCGCGCGGCGGGTGACGGCGGGTCGGAGCGGAACGCGGCCCGGGCCGCGACCTCAGCGTGCCTCGACGACCACGGCGGTGCCGTAGGCGACGACGCCCATCATCGACTGGTCGGTGTCCGCGGTATCGAAACGCATCATGACGACGGCGTTGGCGCCGAGTTGCGCCGCGTTCTGCGCCATGCGGTCGATCGCCTGCGACCGCGCCTGCTCGATCAGCTGGCTGTACTCGCTGATCTCGCCGCCCATGATGCTGCGCAGTCCGGCGGTGAAATTGCCCACCGCACCGCGGCTGTGCACCACGGCGCCGAAGCAGGGGCCGCGGACCTCGCGCACGTGGTAATTCGGAATGTTTTCGGTCGTGACGATGATCATGGCAGCTCACTCGGCCGGGTGGTTGGGAAAGACGGGAGGCAGTCAGGGCGAGCACGACAGGTCGCCGCCCGGACACTTGATCTGGGCTGCCAGGTCCTGGATCCGCTGGCGCGTCAGCGTGATCTTGCACGCGCCCAGGAGCATCGGGGCGATGCTTCCGTTGTCGTCGGGCGTCAGCGTGTTGAAGCCGGTCCGCAGGTTGCACTCGGAATCGCGGAAGGCGATCCAGGCGCGCTCGGCGGCGACCAGATTGCGTCGGCCGTTCTCGTCGAGCTTGCTGCGCAGGGTCGCGTAGCGGCGGTTCAGCTCCGCATCGGCCCGGTCGAATTCCTGGGCCGTGCAGACGTTGGCGTCCATCTGGTTCGCGGAGGCGCCGCAATCGACCTCCGCCGCGTATCCGGCGGTCGGGACGAGGATCACGGCAGTGAGAATTGCGTTGCGCAGCATGGCGGACTCGGTGCGGGAGAGGGCGGACGACACGGCGGCCGATGCGCAGATCACGGGTCGTCGGACGCCGACTGTGCGTCGCGGGCCCGGAAGCCGTAATAGCCGCGGTCGGCGTCGTAGAGGACGTCGAAGCCGTTCAGGACATGCAGCCCCGTGTTGACGAAAGGCTGCGGGCGCACCGTGTTGAGGACGATGCGTTCGGGAGCGAGCGGCGCGGCTCGGTCGCCGACATCGATCGCGTAGCCGGCCGCGTCGCCGAACTGGAAGCCTAGACGCGTTCCCGGGCGGAGCATGGCGTGATCGCCCGCATCGGCCCGGAGGCTGTCGGCGACCTGGGACGGCGGCAGCGTCAGGAACATGCCGGTGACACCGGTATCGAGGAGCCCCCGGCCGCAGGCGGCGGGCTCACGGCCGTCGACGGTGATGCAGACGGGAACGCCGAGCCAGTCGCCCGGCACGTGCGGGTGCGGGTCGAGCTTCACGAAGCGGTAGCGGCCGCGCGTGTTGGCGCGCGTCAGGCCGACATGCACGCCGCGTCGGGTCAGCACGTAGCCGCGGCGCACCGAACCGGGTCCCGGCGGCTCCGCGTTGAGGAGCGGATTGGTGTCCGGCGTGCTCTGCGTCTGGCTGTCGTCCTCGCGGCCGAAACCGATCCCCATCATCGCCACGTGGGCCGGCGCCGCCTCGGGCGTGCAGCTGCGGGCGCGCGCGGTGCAGTCGATCCGGTCGACGGCGAGGACCCGGATGGGCTGCGTGACCACGCTCGCTCCATCGCGGCCGACGATGGAAACCGGGACGCGCACCCAGCGTCCGACCATGATCCGGCCGGAACTCGAGTAGGTCAGCCGTCCGGGCTCGCTCGGCAGGCTCTCGTTGTCGGGAATCCGAGCGGCTGAGACCACGATGCCGGTCGAACCGGTATCAACGAGCACCGGACGAGGCTCGCCGCCGAACGACAGGCCGAGGCGCGGGGACTTCGTGATGGCGTCGCCGGGCCGCGGCGCGTTGAGGAAGGGCAGGAAGATGCCGCGTCGGTCATCGCCGTAGCTCGGCCCATCGTCGGCCCGCGCCGGAATCGCCGGGCCGAGCAAGGCCGCGCTCACGATCCCGACGCCGAGGAGAGCCGAGACCGATCGGGTGTGAGGGTCCCCAGGACGGACGGTCAGGCAAGCTGAGCGCGGAGGATGCTGAAACACCTGGCACATGTCGGCCCCGGGAGATGTCGTTTCCGAGTCGACACCGCGCGCGATCCGCACCGGCGTCGAGAACAGCTCTGCAGTCCGCGCACGGTTGCGCAGGCGTGGCGGACCGGATCCGGGCGGTCGGCGGCGAGAGCCTGTCCACCCTCAGGCGGTCGGGAGCACGATCCGGTCCGCCACGCGCGCAGCCAATGCCACCACGAGAGATTTCATGAATATCTCTCAAATGAATAGAAGCGTTTAACAGTATTCGCCGTCCATCGCATAGACCCTCAACGATCAGTGGACGCTGTATTGACCCCTCTCCGATCCCGGGTCAACCAATCGTGAGAAATAGTGTTACCGGTTCAGTAAGCCGGGATGGCTTGCGGCGGATGATGAGCATTCGACGCCGTCGCGTCGCGTGTTCTGGACAGAACGCAGTGCCCGCGTCGCTCTCGATCGGAGCGCGCCGACGGTCCTGTGGGTCAAGGCTGATCGGGGTGACCCTGCCGTCGATGGCGACGGGCACCGCCGCCGTCGGGCGGTTACCGGACGACCGACGCCATCTCGGCCGCGCCTGTCGGAAGAAATTTTTCGCGTCACACCGCGCCGGCCGCACGAAACCGCGTCTGGCCGACCCATGCCCCTGTCGAGGCGGACGATCCACCGCCCGACCAGGGAGACCCGAGATGACCAAGACCAAGATCCTCGTCCTCGCCGCCAGCCTACTCTGCGCCGCGGGTCCCGCCCTCGCCCAGGAAGCCGCGCCGCAGCACGGGAACCAGGAGTTCCTCGGCGTCGATCTCGACAACGGCGGCGTCTACTACAACGGCCGCAACTCCGGCCGTTACTGCGTCTACCGCACGGTCGAGGTCTACAATCGCTACACCGGCTACTTCGAGGCGCGGCGCGCCCGCCGCTGCGGCCGCGGTCTCTACCTGCCGTGAGGAGCGAGACCATGCTGACCGCCCTCTCGCCGCTCCACCTCGCCGCCCTCAGCCTGATCGTCGCGTATCTCGGCTGGGGCTGAGATGCCCGCTCCCCGCGCCGGCACCTGTGCCCCCGATGTCATCCGCATCGTCGCGGAGCCCGCCTCGACCGGCCGCGCTCACACCGTGAGATTGTTTCCCGATCCTCCAGCGGATAACCCTGTCGCGCGTGCCGACCGGGTGCGCCCCGCTCCGAGGACGATGAAACCGGGCCGCGACCCGGACAGGAGGACGCGCTTGCCGAGAGCCAACCCGGTATCCGCGCTGCGGCGGGCCGCCCGCACCGCGCTCATCGTGATCGGGATGACCTGCCTCGCCCCGCTCGCGCCGGCCAGGGCCGCCCCGGATCCGGCAGCCTTCGCCGACAATGCCGATGCCGTGGCGGTGGTGATCGGGAACCGCAGCTACAAGCAGACCGTGCCTGTCGACTACGCGCACAACGATGCCGAGGCGATCCGCGCCTACCTGATCGAGCGCCTGGGCTACCGCGAGAGCAACGTCTTCCTCCTGAAGGACGCGACCCTCAACGAGTTCAACCAGGTCTTCGGCACCGAGCGGAATCCGCAATCCGGCCGCCTCTGGCGCAGCGTGCGCGAGGGCCGCTCGAACGTCTTCGTGTACTATTCCGGCCACGGCGTCCCGGATCTCGCCACCAAGCAGCCGTTCCTGCTGCCCGAGGACGGCAACCCGAACCAGGGCGAGAGCGGGTACGCGCTGGAGACCCTGTACCGCAACCTCGAGCTCGTGAAGCGCAAGATCGGCGCCGACCACCAGCTCGTCGTGATGGTCGATGCCTGCTTCACCGGCGAGACCGGCCGCAAGGGCGAGAGCCTGCTGGCTGTGTCCGCGCCCGGCTTCGCGCCCGCCCGGCCGAAGACGGAGGGCGGCATCGTCCGGCTGGTGGCGACATCGGGCGCGACACCGGCCAACTGGGACGAGGCGAACAAGCTCGGCCTGCTGACCAGCCGGTTCCTGATGGGTGTGTCGGGCCTCGCCGACGCGCGCGACCATCAGGGCGACGGCGACGGGCTCGTGCAGTGGACGGAGCTGAAGCGCTACCTCCGCCGCGAGGTGGAGGACGCGGCCCGCCGCGCGTCGGGCCGCGAGCAGGTACCCGAGATCGACGAGGCCCCGATCGTCCTCAAGGCTTCCCTGCCGGTGGCGGCCGTCGCGAAGGGGGTCGAGGCTATCCGGGACGAGGCGGCCTGGCGGCGGGCCGAAGCGCTCGGCACCCGGGAGGGCTTCGAGGCCTATATCGGCGCCTGCGGCGAGACCTGCCTGTACCGGCCTCAGGCCATGGACAGGCTCCTGGCCGGGCGGCGCCGGGACGCGGCGGCGATCGACCAGCAGAACTGGGCCAAGTTCGGGACCCAGCGGCAATATCAGGCCTATCTCGATTCCTGCGGCGAGGTCTGCGCCTATCGCAGCCTCGCCGAGGGCTATCTCGGCGGCAAGGACCCGAGCGCCGATCCGCGCGTCAAGCGCTGCGACGAGCTCGCCGCCGGCACGGACGATCCCGACCGTCCGAGCGGGGTCGCGGGCGTGAAGCTCGGCCGGATCGAGCCCGCCGCCGCGATCGACGCCTGCCGCGGGGCCGCGGCCGCCTATCCGGACCTGCGCCGGCTCTCCTACCAGCTCGGCCGCGCCTACGACCGGGCCGACCGCTACAAGGAGGCCTTCGCCGCCTACGACCGCGCCGCCAAGGCCGGGAGCATCTCGGCGCTGAACAACCTCGCCGCCCTCTACGAGAACGGCCAGGGCGTGAAGCGCCAGCAGGCCGAGGCGTTCCGCCTCTACCGGCAGGCGGGCGAAGGCGGGAACGTGGTGGCGCTGGCCAACGCCGCCCGGATGCTGGAGTACGGCAACGGCATCCCGAAGGACGAGGCGCAGGCGGTCGCCCTGTATCGCCGCGCCGTGGCCGGGGGCGACGTCGCGTCGATCAGCAAGCTCGTGCCGCACTACGCGACGGGCGCCTACGGCTTCCCGAAGGACCTGCGCCAGGGCTTCGACCTCTTCCGGCAAGCGGCGGACCGGGGCGACCCGGTGGCCATGGCCACGATGGCGACGCTGATCGACAACGGCTTCGGGCGGTATTTCCCCGGCGTGCGCTCGGCCGACTTGGTCCTGCGCGCGCTGAAGCACGGGGAACTCGGCGCCGCCTCCGTCTCGGCGACCGACACCGCCGCCCAGAAGCTCAAGCCCGAGACGATCCGCTCGGTGCAGCGCGCCATCAAGGACGCGGATTACTACACCGGTGCCCTGGACGGGCGGTTCAATCCGGTCTTCGTCCGCGCCCTCGATCAGTACGCCCGGGCGAACGAGACCGAATGAGGCGCCTTCTCCTCGCCGCGCTGCTGCTCGCCCCGGCGGCGGCGCGCGCCGACCCCGCGACGCAGACGCTGGCACCGTTCCTCGACGCGGTGGCGGCCTGTGCCGGCCGGCCGGACCTGACGCTCGCGGTCGTCGGCGTCGAGCCCGGCCAGACGGCCCTGTCGCGCGAGCAGTCCGAGGAAGTGCGCCTCGCCGTCGAGGCGCGGCTCCAGGCGACCGGCCGGGTCAGGCTGGCGGCGGCGGCCGACGTCGTGCGGATCAAGGCCCTGCGCGAGGGCACGACGGGCCTCTCGGGTGCGGAGGCCGAGGCGCAGATCCGGTCCGCCTTCGCGGGGGACGCGGCCGTGTTCCTGGTCGAGCCCAGCCAGGCCGGCGAGACCGCCTCCCTCCGGCTCCAGGCCGTGACGCAGAGCGCCGCCTGCAAGGCGACGAGCGACCCTCTGGTCGTGCCGATCCATGTCGGCGCCGGCGTCGCCGACGTCGACGCGGTCATGGACGGTGCGGTGAAGGCGTTCGCGCAGGCCGCACCGAATGCCGGCGCCGTCGAGGTCTGCCCGTTCGTGGCGGAGGGCGGCCATTCCACCTGTGCCGGCGCCCTCACGGACCGCCTCGTCATCGCCCTCGACGCGGAGGCCCGCTCGGCCAACCGGGTGCTCCGCGGCGCGCGCCTCGACGTGCGCCGCCGGCCGCCCGGCACCGCCTGCGCCGGCACCGTCACCGCGCGCGGCCGCTTCCGCACGGACCACGACCGGCAATCCTGGATGGAGGTCGAGTTCCAGCGCGACGGCGCCGTCCTGGCCCCGACGGGGCGACGCCGGATCGCGACGGAGGGGCTCGGCTGCGATCCCGTCCCGCGGCCGTTCCTGGATCACCTCGCCGCCACCGCGCGCACGGATGCCGGCCGCCTCTCGGTGGCGGCCGCCGCCACCCCGTTCGCGGCCGGTCAGCGCCTGGAGATGCGCATCGAGTCCCGCGTCGCGCAGAACCTGTACTGCTGGGTGGTCGCGGCCGACGAGACCGCCTTCGTCGCCCTGCCGGTGCGCGACAACCCGGCCTCGCAGCTGGCCCTCAAGCCGGGAGACTCGCGGCGCTATCCGCGGGGCTACGGCCTCGACGAGATCGTCGCGGGGGAGCCCTTCGAGAACCTGTTCGCCTGCTTCGGCGTGCCGGGCGGCCTGCCGCCGGAGCTCGCCGCGCGGTGGCTGGCGGCGGCGCCGGGCGCCGACGGCGAGGCGCGTCTCCTGCAGCCCCCGGACGTGCTGGACCTGCTCGACCGGATCCGGGCCACGCCCGGGGTCACGGAGGCCGCCGCGCGCGTCGTGGTGCGCTGAGCCGGAGCGCGACGGGATCAGAAGCGCGTCTGGGCCGCCCAGAGCAGACGGGTGGCGCCCGGATGGCCGCCGGAGGTCGACGGATGGCCGGTCGCGAGGTAACCATAAGGCGAATCGAACGATCACAAGGGGTTGCGTGGCAGCCCGCGACCGGGAGGCGCATGACGGGCGGATACGATGAGCGCTGCGCGGCCGACCTCGCCAACGTCGGCGACGGCCGCGATCTCTCCCGCGCCGACCGTGCCTGGCTCGCCCGCGTGGTCACGGGTGCCGTGCGCCCGAACCGCGACAAGCCCCTGTGGGACCTCGCCCACGCCCTCGCCGCGCTGGCCGAGGCGGCCGGGGCCCGCGACGGGCGCGATCTCATCACCCTCGCCCTGGACCCGGGCCTCGCGCGACCGGCCGCCCTCTCGGCGCGCTTCGGCGGCGGCCCGGCCGTCGACGACCGCGGCCCCGTGCTCGGCACCGCCTGGTCCACCGGCTGGGCCGGGCTCGCCCGGCTGCTCGCGCTGGCCGAGTTCGTGCTCACCGCGGAGGACCTGGCCCAGTTCGCGACCGTCGCGGGCTGGCTCGACGAACTCGCCGCCGCGCCCGACGCGGAAAGCGCGGCGATCCTGGCCAAGCGGCTGGCCCGGCATCTCGCCGCCTACCGGAACGCCCATCTGCCGCTGGCGCCGCTGGAGCGGCGCTTCCGGGCGCTCCTGACCTTCCTGGGCGGCCGCCGGTCGGTCGCGGACGACGACATCCTCGATTTCTGGCGCGCCGAGATGGCGACGGGCGAGCGACCGGGCTTCCGCATCGTCGCGGAGCATTTCGTGACCTTCGAGGCGGCCGGCCGCCTCCTCGAAGGCCTCGACGCCCTCGCGGCCCCCGCCGCCCTCGACGCCCACGCGGGCTGGGAGGAGCGGCTGGACGCGGCCCTGGGCGATCTCGCGGCCGCCGAACCCGCCGCGGCGCTGGCGACCGTCCTGGCGGACTGGCCGGAGGGCCCGAAGATCCTCACCGGCGCCGAGCGCGAGGACCTGGCCGACTTCCTGCGCCTCGAGCCCTACCACCGGACCCGCCCGCTGACGACGCTCCGCGCCGTGAGCTTCGGCCGGGTCCAGTCGGGCATCGCCAACCGCCTGCGCCGCGGCGGCGGCGGCGCCGCCATCGCCGAGCGGGCGACCTGCCTGGAGGCCGAGAGCTACGCCGAACTCCGGACGCGCGCGGGACTGCTCGCGGCCCATCTCGACCGGATGCTGCGCATCGCGGCGGCCCTCCGGATCGCCGATCGCGACGCGCTGCCCGAGGCGGTGCGGGGCGCGCTGGAGGCCGCCGAGGCCGACCTGCGCCGCGTCCGCCGCGCCGGATTCGACGATCGGGAGGGGCTCACGGCCGGGTTCGCGGCCGCCGAACCGGCGCTGCTGCGCCTCGCCGAGGCGGCGGCCGACCTGGAGCGGTCGCTCGACGGACTCGCCCGGCACCGGCCACTGGACGCGCTGTTCCCGGCGGATCGGGACGTCTTCGCGGTCGCGTTCGCGGCGGCCTATGCCGGGGAGGCCGCGGCGTGAGCGACGCGGCACGGCTCCTCGCCGAGATCCACGCGGCCCGCGCCCTCGTGCGCGATGCGGCGACGACCGCCCGGCCGGACCACGCGGGGCTCTGGGCCCACGCGACCCGTGCGCCCGACGGCCCGGTCGACCTCGCGACGGTGCGGGCGATCCGCGGCGACCCCGCGACGGCCCGGCGCTACCGGACGATGCTCGGCGCCCTGGCGCTCGCCCACGCGCCGCTCGCCGCGGCCGCCTCGGACGGCGCGATTCTCCGGCGCCGGGTCGGCGCCTTCGCGCTGGAGATCCTCGAGGCCGCGGACGGCGCGCCTCCGCTCCTCGTCCTGCGCGGCGAGTCGGGGCAGATGCCGCGGGTGATCGAGGCGTGGCTCGGCGACGAGACGGTCCGGCTCGACCTCGGTCCGGCGATCGAAGGCGCGGCGGTGCTCGCCCTCGACCCGGCCGTGCCGGACGCGGCCCTCATGGGCCGGATGCTCCGCGACCCGGCCTGCGCGGTGTTCCTGCTTTGACGAGCCGTCGGACGAGCTGGCAGGCCGGTCTCGGCCCGTCCGGGAGACCGGCCCGCGCATGACGCGTCCGGCCATCCTCGTCGTGGTGCCCACGACCCGCGGACCGCTGGTGCTGCGCGGGCTCAGGCCGCGCCCCGGCCTTCCGGCCCCGGCCGCCTTCGCGGACGGCGATTATCGCCCGCTGCCGTGGTCGGCCGATTACGCCCGGCTCTGCGGGGCCGCCGGCCCGCTCGCCCGGTGGACGGGCCGGACGCCGGAGCCCCACGAGCTGCGGCTGTCGGGCTCCTTCGATGCCGGACGCTCCTGGGAGGTTCCGGTCTGCCTGGCGCACGGCCTCGCCGAGGGCGGCCACCCGCTCGCCGCGGCACCGGAGGAGGCCGACCTCATCCTCTGGGCGACCGGCGCGGTCGATCTCGACCTCGCGGTGCTGCCCGGCGACTACGCGCTGCTCGACAAGATCGAGCGCTCGGCCGCGACGATCGCCGAGGCTCCGGACGCCGCGCTGGCGGTCCTCCTGCCGGACGGGCCGGAGCGCGCGCAAGCCGAGGCCGCCTTCCGCGGCATGGGCCGGAACGTACGGATCCTGCCGTCGCACAGCGTGCCCGCAGCCTTGGCCGCATTGACCGCGCCGCGACCTCCGGAGAGGGCCGAGACGCCGCCGGCGCGGCGATGGTGGCGTCTCGCATTGCCGGCCGGCGCCGTCGCGGCGGCCGGCCTCGCCGGTGTGCTCGCTCTCGGGGCCACGCGGCCCGATCCCGTCAGTGAGCCGCGCCCCGACGCGCCGCCCGGTCCCGCCAGCCCTCCCCCCAGCGTCGAAGTCCGGATCGCGTCGCCGATCCACGTCTCCGAGCTGCGCGCCCCGGCGGGCTCCTCCTGCCGCCGCGTCGCCTTCGGAGCCGACCCGCCCGAGCGGCGCCCGGTACCGGCGGAGTCGGGCGATCACCTGGCCGCGAGCCGCCTCACGCCGGACTTGTGCGGGCTCGCCATCGGAGCGGAGCCGGGCCTGCGCGTGCAGGTCGGGCCGGAACTGCGCGACGCCGCCCTCCCGGCCGTCCGGCTGGCGGACGGCGCGCTCGGCTATTTCCTGCGCGAGGGCGCGCGGCAGAACCTCGTCTACACGGTCCAGGCCGTTCCGGAGGCCGGAACCGGCGCGGTTGCCGGCCGCCTGGTCCACACCCTGGCGCGCTGATGAGAATCCGGCGTGTTGCGAATGCTGTCGACCGACCCCGCGAGCGCGGGCCGGATTCGCGGACCGAGAGGAGGGAGAGGATGATCGCGATGCGCCGGAGAGGCCCACTCCTTCTGGGAACGGCCTGCGCGCTGATCGTGCTCGGCCGCGGCGACGCCGCGCGGGCGCAGAGCGTCGGCTTCGATCCCGCCGATTACGGCCGGGCGCAGCTGCCCCTGCGCCAGACGACCGGCGACGCGGCCGCCTATGTCGACCAGAACAAGGGCGCCTTCGAGCCCGTGAGCGAGCTCGACCCGAAGGACGGCCTCGCGGCCCTCGCCCGACCGATCGGCCGCGTCGACATCGTGCTCCAGAACGGCCGCACCGGGCAGCAGGTCGGTGCCTCCTGCACGGGGACGCTCCTGACCGGCGACTACGTGCTGACCAACCACCATTGCCTGCCGCAATCGGGCGACCTGCGCCCGGTCAAGGCGTCGATCCTGATGGATTACCTGACCCTCGACGGGAAAGGCTCCCGCCGGTTCGAGATCGACCCGAAGCCCGTCGAGGTCGACGCCCGCCTCGACTTCGCCCTCGCCCGCGTGGCGGGCAATCCGACCGCGACCTACGGCGCCGCGCGGCTCTCGGGCGAGCCGGTGACGGCCAACCGATCGATGCTGGTCATCCACCATCCCCTCGGACGTCCGAAGGTGATGAGCCGCTTCCGCTGCTTCGCCATGAAGGACCAGGCCGAAGGCCCTGACCTGCGCCACCGCTGCGACACGCTCGGCGGCTCGTCCGGGTCGCTCATGTTCGACGCCTCCGTGGCCGGCATCGCGCTCCACAAGGAGGGCGGCCTCGATCCGAAGGATCCGACGAGCTTCAACAGCGCGACCCGCCTCTCGGCGATCCTGGGCCGGAGCCCGACCCTGGCGCGGATCGCGGCGGCCCAGGGGCGCCCGGTCGCCGCCGCGGATCCGGGGACCGGGCCGGTCGGGCCCGGCCCGGCACCCCAACCCAGGCCGGCGACCGACGGACCCCTCGACCCGGCCGGGATGAACGCCATCCTGCGGGGACGCTGAGCGCCGTCGCGAAGATCGCGAGGCCGGGCGACGAAAATCGCTCTGGGCCGCCCATGGTGGGGTGAGAGGGGCCGAAGCAAGGCCCGGGACACTGGAAGGGGAAGCGATGCGGACCCACGATCTGCCGCGCGCCGCGCGGGCGCGCCTCGGCCGCTCCGGACTGTTGCTCGCCGTCGGCCTCGCCCTCGCGCTGGCCGCGCCCGCGCGGGCGAACCCGCTCACCGAGGTGCCGGGTGCCCGGGCAGCGCAGCCGGACGAAGCGCCTCCGCCGCGGGACCCGGCCGCGGAGCGGGCGGAGGCCGAGGAGGCGCGGGCCGCGAACCCAGGGGCGACCGCGATCATCCGGTCGCTCGCGCCGTTCGCCGACGGCAATCCGGGAGCGCCCGCGCGGCCGCTGGCGGTCAGCCCCGACGACGGCGGCCCGGCGGTCCGCGTCGTTCCCGCCCGGTCGATCGATCTCACCGTGTTCTTCGCCTACGACAGCGCGCGCCTGACCCCCGAAGCGCGCATCCAGCTCGAACCGCTCGGCGAGGCCCTGCGCGCCGAGCCGCTCGCGGGCCACGGATTCCTGATCGCCGGCCACACCGACGCCGCCGGCGGCCGCGCCTACAACCGCCGCCTCTCCCTGGCCCGGGCCCGGGCCGTGAAGGCGCATCTCGTCGAGACCTACGGCATCGCGCCGGAGCGCCTGCGCGTCCACGGCTGGGGACCCGCGCGGCCGAAGGATCCCGACGCACCCCTGTCACGGGTGAACCGCAGGGTGGAGGTCAGCCTGATCGCGCCGGCCCGCAGCGGTGCCCTGCGCTTCGTCCTGCCGGTCGCGGATCGCACTTGCACCGACTTGGCCGACCCGCGCCTGCGGACGGATCTCGACCTCGACGATTTCCGCGCGGCGCCGACCCCGCGTCCCTGCACCGAATGACGCCAACTCGCCTCACCGACGGTCCGAAGACGGAGAGACCCGCGATGTCCTGGAGGATCCCGATGCCCCACGTCCGTACCACCGCGTTCCGCACCACCGCGTTCCGCGCCGCCTGCCTCGCCGTCCTGGCCCTCGGGTCCGCCTACGCGGCACCGGCACGGGCGCAGACCAAGCCCAACGTCGTCGTGATGGGCGAGGACGCCGACGAGGACGCGGTGCCCCGCGGCAACCGCATCTTCCAGCGCGTGATCCACGAGCTGTCCGAGACCATGAATCTGCGCGGCTACAACGTCTACGACGAGACCGCCGTCGCGATGGGGTTCACCCAGGCCAACCGGGTGCGCCGGCGGGATGCCGAGCTGATCGAGGTCGCCCGCGCGGTCCAGAATCCGCCGCTCGACGTGGTGGCGGTGTTCCAGATCTACGCGTCGGCGTCGAAATCCGCCTACTCGGATATCGTGCGGCCTGAGATCCGTATTCCCGGACGCCTCCTCAACGTCCGCACCGGTCAGTCGCTCGGCTCGTTCGAGGTGGCCGGGCTCCAGCTGCCGCCCCTGCCTCAGGGGTGCGACCGCGAGTGCCTGCTCGAGCGGGTCGGCGCCGAGGCGAAGACGGTGGCCGCCGACCTCGCGGCCGCCCTCACCGCGAAGCTCGACGGCGTCATAGCGCCCCGCCGCGGTGCCGATGCCGGCGCTGCGCCCCCTGACGCCGCTCCGGTCGGCGGCGCCGTGGCGGCGGCGCCCGGCGGCGAGGGCTGCGGGGGCTTGCCCAGCGCCTACGTCGTCCGTCTGAGCGGCTTCTCGGCCCAGGAGGTCCAGGCGGCCGAGGAGTACATGGCGGCCTTCCGCTGCTACGAGCACCACCGTCCGGTGCGCGCGAGCGGGGCCAGCACCGAGTACTGGTACGAGACCCGCTCGGATTCCGCCCGGCTCGGCCGGAACCTCCGCCTGATGCTGGAGCACATGAGCGCGCCGGGTCAGGTCCAGTTCTCGGGCAACACCTTCGTCATCAGCCGCGTGGCGACGCGGTAGCCGAACCTTCGCCTTCCCCGCCTCGTCGTCCCACCGTTCCCTGAAGGTTGACCATGTCGGTTCGCGAGCGCCTGCGCGGCGCCCTCTCCCATCTTGTCCCGCCACGCCCGGCGCGGCGCGTCATCCTGGCCGGACTGGTCTTCGCGCCCCTGGCTATCGCGGGTATGGCCCGCGATGCCCGGGCCGACCCGGTCTTTCCGGGCGCCGGCGCCCTCGGCCTGACGCCGCCGGCCGGGATGAGCGTGAGCCGGCGCTTCGCCGGTTTCGAACATCCGGCCGGCGCGTCGATCATCCTGGTGGAGATGCCGCCGGAGGCCTGGGACCAGATCAATGGCCGGTTCACCCCCGAGGCGCTGGCCGCCACGGGCTTCCGGGTGAAGGGCGGGGCCGAGCCCCTGCCGGTCGCGGGCGGTGAGGGCTTCGTCCTGCGCGGCACCCAGCCGGCCAACGGCCTGACCTACGCGAAATGGGTCGCCATCGTGCGCGGCGCCCCCGGGACCGGGCTCGTCACCGTGCAGGTGCCCGAGAAGGCGGCCCGGCAGGTGCCCGCCGCTTCCGTCGAGGCCGCCCTCCGCACGATCGCGTTCCGCCCGAAGGCGAGCCTGACCGATCAGGTCGCGGCGCTGCCCTACACGGTCGGCGACATGGCGGGCTACCGGCCGACCGCGGTCTTCGCGGGCAACAGCCTCCTCCTCACCGAGGGACCCAAGGACGTCGATCCCGAGCGCGAGCAGCCGGTGATCGTCGTCGCGCCCTCGCTCGGCCAGGCGCCGGTCCCGGCGGGCGCGGAAGTCGCGGTCGCCCGCCGGCTGTTCGCGGCGCAGAAGGACTTCGCCGACGTGAACGTCACGGACGAGGCGCGGTCCAGTCGCGGCGAGGCGGTCGTCGTGCGGCTGCGCGGCACCGGGACCGACACCAAGAGCGGCCGTGCCCTCGGCGTGACGCAGACGATGGTCTTCGACGGCCAGCGCTACCTGCGGGTGCTGGGCTTCGCCGATGCCGGTCGCCCCGACGCCCTGGACAGGGCCGACCGTGTCGCCGCCTCGGTGGCGATGCGCTGACCGACCTCTGCACCCACAACGAGAGCCTTCCCGATGCGCCCGCCGCTCCTCGCCCCGCTGCTCCTGGTCTCCGCCCTCGCCCTGCTCGCTGGCCCGGCGCGCGCGGAGGAGAACGAGTGCCGGCGGTCCCCCTCGCTCGCGTCCGGCGCGCCCCCAACCTTCGGGCGCATCAGCGCGCCGGGGCGCACGGCCTTCGTCAAGGACGGGCTCGCCCGCGCCGGCTGCCCGGACCCGAGCGCCGCCTGCCGCGAGCGCGCCTACCTGGTGAGCGCCGATCCCGTCATCCTCGGCGAGCGACGCGGCGCCTATGTCTGCGCCCACTATCGGGGCGCGGGCGACGATATGGGCCGGACAGGCTGGCTCCCGGGCGAGGCCGTCGCCGTCGAGCCGCCCGGTGCCGTCGCGCCTGCGGACTGGCTCGGCACCTGGACCCGTGCGGAGGCGCGCATCCGCATCACCCAGGCCGACAAGCCGGGGCTGCTCACCTTCGGGGGCGACGCCACCTGGGGCGCCGGGGATCCGGAGCGGGCGCGCCGCGGCGGCGTCCATATCGGCGAATTCGCCGGCACGGTCGCCCCGCAGGGCGCCGCGGCGAGCTTCGCCGTCGGCGAGAACGGGGCGCTGCCAGTCGAGGCCGGTGACGCGTCCGATTGCAAGGTCTGGCTGCGGCGGGTCGGCCCCTGGCTGGTCGTCGACGACAACCTCGGCTGCGGAGGCGTCAACGTCACCTTCCGCGGCCTCTATCGCCGCCAGCCATGAGCGGCGCGGCGCGGCGCGGCCGCCCCGGCTCCGCGCGGGGCTTGTGACCGATGGCCATCCGCACGATGGCGCGGCCGAGCCCGTCCCGGCGACGCCTGCGCGTGATCCTCATCCTGCTGCTCATCACGTGGCTGCCGGTCGTACCCTTCGCGCTCGGCCTCGCGCTGACGAACCTGACCGGCTGCACCGTCAACGAGGCGGGGACGCACCCCTGCCCGGTGGCCGGACACGATATCGGCGGCCTGCTCTACACGCTGACGATGACGGGCTGGCTGCTGATCCCGTTCCTGCCCTTCATGGCCCTGACACTGCTGCTCACCGTCGTGCAGGGCCTGCTGATGATCCTTCGAGCGTGGTTGCGGCGATGATGCGGTTCACCTTCCGGCGCGCGGCCGCACTGCTCGGCCTCGGCGTGGCAGCCGTCCCGCTGTCGAGCCTGGCGATCCCGGTGTCGGCGACCCCGGCACGGGCGCAGGCGACCAAGGTGGAGGGACCGGCCCTCCCCTACGCCTCGACGCCCGACCTGCGGGCCGCCACGGTCGCGCGGGCGGTGCGCGACCAGCGCGCCACGAACCCGATCGCCGCGGCCGAGACGGCGCGAGAGATGGCCCAGCACGATTACGACACCATCTTCCGCGGCTTCCTCGACGGGACGCCGCTGCGGCCGGACGATGCGGGCGACGTGCTCACCGCCTTCATCGCCCTGCAATGGATGGTCGCCAACGACGCGACGGTCGAGCCGAGCGCGGCGGCCCTGCGGGCGATCCGGACCCGGTTCGTGGCGCCGATGGCGGAACGGCCGCCCCTGTCCCAGCCGGTCACGCGGGCAGCCTTCGCCGAGCAGGTCAAGCTGCGCGCCGTTCTCCACCATGCCGGCTGGCAGGCGGCCAAGCGGCTCGGCGTGCTGCCGCGTTTCCTGGCGGGCCTGTCCAACGAGTTCATCCCGGTCGCCACGCTGCGGAATCTGGCGCTGACCGAGGACGGGCTGGTGCCGAAGGACCGGGCCGGACGCGCGGCCCCGAAGCCGCCACCGGTCGCGGAGAGCCCGTCCGTGCCGGACGCGCGGCCGGCTCCCTCCCCGGCTCCGTCCGCCCCGGACGCGGCCGGTCCCCCGCGCCACGCCGCCAACTGGGATCAGGTCGAGGGCGTGTACTTCCGTTCGACCACCGGGTTCGGCGTCGGCGGTCTCATGACGATCGATTTCGAGCCGCTGATCTTCCTGCGCGACGGAACCTACTACGAGGTCGCCGACACCGCGCTCGAAGACGTGGACCTCGCCGCCGAGCGGGCCGCACGGCCCAAGCGATTCGGGCGGTGGAGCGCCAAGGGCGCCGGCTTCGTCCTGACCGACGCGCGCGGCCGCGCGAACGACTACGCCCTCGGCGACGGCAGCTTCTTCCGGGCCTTCCCGGCCGGCTCTGGCGAGCGGGTGGCGCGGGCGTACCGAAGGCTGTCGGGCGGCGGCAACACAGCCCTGGGCGGCGACGTCGCGATCGCCGTCGAGAGCCGCTACGACTTCCACGCGGACGGGAGTTACGGCCGCGGCGGCTCGGTCGGCGCGACGAATTCGGGGGCGAGCACCGGCGTCGGCACGGCGATCGCCCGTCGGCGCGCGCCGGAGGGCGGGCGCTACGCCCTCGATCGCCACACGCTCACGCTGACCGCGGCGGATGGCCGGACCCGGCGCCTGTTCTTCGCCTACGGCTCGCAGAAGGATCCCCCCGAGATCGACCGCGAGATGATCTTCGTGGGCGACGACGTCTTCAGCCCGGCGGACTGATCGGGATGCCGAGGGCGGCCCCTCGATCGGCGCGGATCTCAGGACGCGGGGCATCGGCGGATTCCGGGCCGAGCAGACCGCCGCCGAACCGCGCCCAGTCCTCCAGCGAGCGTCCGGGGGCGGCCTGCGGGCCCTGCTTGACCGGTCGCGGCGTCCGCGGCGCGCCGAGGCGCCCGTAGCGCCGGTACCAGGATCGCGCCCTCTGCACCGGCCGTCCCAACGCCTTCCGCATGCCGTCCCCCTGTGCAGCGCGCGCGAATGTCCACGGCCAAGCTAATCCAGGCCGGTCGCCCGGGCATGTCGGGCCGACCCTGACACGATTGCCGATCTCTCCGACTGCGGATCGGCGCCGGGCAACACAGATGAGCCTGCGGGACAGCGACGGGCGGTCTCCCGCCGTCCGCGCGTACCGGGGAATGCGCGGTGGCCCGCGATGGCGGCCGGCATCGCCGTCCCGACAGACCGCGCCGCGCGGTCGGATCCGGCATCGGGTCCGATCCGTGCGGACGTCCTTCACCGTCTCTGGAGCTCAGCCCATGAAACGTCTCGCGATCGCCCTCACGGCGCTGTCGAGCCTCGTCCTGTTCGCCCCGTCGAGCGAGGCGCGACCCCACGGCCGCGGCTTCCATAATGGGCCCCACCAACTGGGCCACGGCGTCTGGAGGGGGCGGCGCCACGGCCTCCACCGGTACCGCCATCACCGTCTGCACCGGCACTACCGGCGGCACCGGGGCTACCGCGGATATCGCGGCGTCCACTTCCGCCCCGCCGGCTACGGCTTCCGGCCCCACGCGTATCGCTCGGGTGGCTGGGGCGGCTATCGCGGGGTCGGCTTCGCGACCGGCGCAGGCCTTGGCCTCGCGGCCGCTGCACGGCCCGGTCTCTACGGCGCGGCCTACGGGCGGCCCTACGGGTACGGCTATGCACCGGTCGGCTACGGCTGCGCCTACTAGGCGGCGCATCCGGACCGGGAGGCCGGGCCGTCACGGTCTCCCGATCGGCGTCCCACGCCACGCCCACGTCGGCGGGGCACTCGTGATCCTCGCGTCCGACGACGCGAGGATCTCGTGTCTCTCCGCGCATCATTCGGACGGATCGGGGCGATCCCCGAAAGACCCGGTGCCGCTTTCGTGCAATGGTCAATCGATCATCGCACGCACGGCCTGTCGGGATATTCCCGACAGGCGTCGGTGTGAGCGGTATCCCGGCTCGAAACAGCTTGCTTGGCCGTTCGAACTCGGCGCTTCTGACCCGGCGGGACAGGCTCCCGAGCGGCCGGAGAGATCAGCGCCCATGCTCATGGACATCGTCAAACAGGGCGCCCGCGCGCGCGCCGTCGGTCGGCCCCGCGACGCCTGCCCCTATCCCGGCGAGTCGCGCGAGCGCCGGGCCTGGTACGAGGGCTACGACGGCTCCTCGTGGGCGGTCGCGACGCGGATGCCGCACCCCGCCCGGATGCTGCCCGGATCGGCCCTTTCCGACGCCGGTGCCGCGTCCGACCCCGCCTCCCCGGCCTGACGGCGGCCCGACTTTCCCGTAGGAGAGCTGTGAGCTTACGGGCCGATGCGGGGATACGGGAGGCGGGCGACGGTGCGCGCGGGACGGCGAGACAGGGGCGTCGGGCCGTCCGAGCGATGGGCGCCGGATCCGGACCGACGCGCAGCGTGTCCGCGCACGGCCGCATGAATGTTCGCGCCCGCGACACCGGGATCCGGAGGCCCGAGCTCCAGCTGAGCCGCGGCAGCCGCCGCACCTTCGTCGCCCTCGCCCTCGCGGCCGCGATCCCGGTCCTGCTGCTCAGCGGCTGGGTCGCGACGCTGATGGCGCAGCAGCAGCGCGACCTCGCCCGGAGCGCCGCCGTCGCCAGCGCGACCCGGGTGGCCGAGCGCGTCGCCTCGGACATCGCCGCCCAGATCGCGGTCCTCGAGGCCGAGGCCGCCTCCGCGACCCTCGACAGGCCCGACCTCGCGGCCTTCTACGCCGAGGCCGTGCGCCTCCGGCAGGCGCACCCGCTCTGGGAGACGGTGGAACTCGCGCGACCGGACGGCGCCCAGATCGTGAATCTTCTCCGGTCCCTCGAGGAGGAACTCGGACCGACCTCGGACCGGACGAGCTTCGACGCGGTGGTGCGCACGCGGCAGCCGGTGATCGGCGGCATCGGCCCGGCCGGCTCGATCTCGGGCAAGCGCCTCGTCGCGCTGCGCGTGCCGGTCATCCGGGACGGCACGCTGCGCTACGTCCTCTCGATCCGGCTCGCCACGAACGCGGTGAGCTCGATCCTGCGCGACGCCGGCGCCCCCGAGGGCTGGGTCGGCACCATCGTGGACGCGGAGGGCAACACGATCGCCCGGACCCGGGCCGAGGTGGAGGAGCTCGGCCACCCGGCGAACCCGGCGCTCCAGGCGGCGATCCGGAACGCCCCGAACGGCTTCTACACCGGACCGACGCTGGAAGGCGCCGATGTCGAGGTGGTCTACCGGACCCTGCAGCATACCGGCGGCTGGTCGGTGCATTTCGGGATGCCGGTCGCGACGCTCAACGCGCCGGTCTCGCGGTCCTACGCCGTCCTGGGTGGCGGCAGCTTCGTCAGCATCGGGCTCGCCCTGGCGCTGGTCGGTCTCGTCGGCCGCGATATGGCGCAGCGCCGGGCGGGCGAGCAGGCCCGGTTCTCCCTCGCGCTCCGCTCCAGCGAAGAACAGGGCGCCGTCGCCGCCGAGGCCGCGGAGCTTGGCACGCTGCGCTGGGACACCGTCGCGCACCGGGTCACCGGCTCGCCCCGCGCGGCCGATCTCCTCGGTTGGACGGCCGCCGCCGAAGGGCGCGACAGCGCCGTGGACGCCGACACGGTCCTGCAGGCGGTCGATCCCGAGGATCGCGGGCGCCTGAGCGAGGCCCTGCGCCGGAGCCTCGCCGAGGGCACGCCGCTCGACGTCGAGTTCCGCGTGATCCAGGAGGGTCGGGAGCCGCGATGGGTCCGGGTCGCCGGCCGCGTGCCGCAGCTCCACGAGCATACCCCGGCCGGGCTGATCTACGGCGTGGTGTCGGACATCGAGCCGCGCAAGCGCGCGGAGGCCGAGCGCTTCGCGCTGCTGCGCCGCCTCGGCGAGGCCCAGGAGAACGAGCAGCGCCGGATCGCCCGCGAACTCCACGACCAGGTCGGCCAGACGGTGACCGGTCTGTCGCTGGGCCTCAAGAGCATGGAGCGGCTCCTGGCACGCGGCGCGACGGCCGAGGCCGGCCGGCAGGTGGAGTGGCTGCAATCCCTCGCGAGCGAGATCGGCCGCGACATCCACCGGGCCGCCGTCGACCTCCGGCCGACCGCCCTCGACGATCTCGGCCTGCGCGAGGCCCTGGCCACCCTGCTGCGCGACTGGAGCCAGCGGCACGGGATCCGCGCCGACCTGGAATTCCTGAGCGAGGCGACCCGGCTGCCGGCCGCGATCGAGACGGCCGTCTACCGGATCGTGCAGGAGGCCCTGACCAACGTCCTCAAGCACGCCCGGGCCGCGAGCGTCAGCGTCTCGGTGGAGAAGCGCGCGGGCGAGATGCGGGTCGTGATCGAGGATGACGGCACCGGCTTCAACGCCGACGAGCAGCGTGAGCGCGCCGGCGGCGAGGCGCCGGCCAAGCTGCGGCTCGGCCTGTCGGGCATCCGCGAGCGGCTGTCGCTCCTGAGCGGGACTCTCACGCTGGAATCGTCCCCGGGCATCGGTACGACGCTGTTCGTCACCATCCCGATTCCGGAACATCCCGAGACCTGAGGAGAAGCGCATGACGGACCGCATCCGCGTCGCCCTGGCCGACGACCATCCCATCGTCCTCGCGGGGATCCGGACGCTCCTGAACGCCGACCCGGAGATCGAGCTGGTCGGCGAGGCCACCAGCGGCAGCGAGGCGCTGCCGATGATCCACGCCGCCGACCCGGACGTCGCCGTCGTCGACGTCTCGATGCCGGGCCTCAACGGCCTGGAGCTGACCGAGCGCGTCGCCGGGTCTTGCCCGCGGACGCGCGTGCTGGTGCTGACGGTTCACGAGGACGCGGCCTACGTTCAGCCGCTGCTCAAGGCAGGCGCCCGGGGCTACCTCCTCAAGCGCTCGGCCGCGGAGGACCTGCTCCGCGCGGTCCGCGCCGTCGCGGCTGGCGGGATCTACCTCGACCCCTCGGTGGCGAGCCACGCCTTGGCGCATCCCGGGGCCCCGGCGCAGGGCGGCGAGTCCGAGCCGTCGGCCGAAGCGCTGAGCCCGCGCGAGACCGACGTGCTCCGGCTGATCGCGCAGGGCTTCAGCAACAAGGAGATCGCGCGGCGCTTCGATCTCAGCGTGAAGTCCATCGAGACCTACAAGGCGCGGGCCGCCGAGAAGCTGGGCCTGCGCACGCGCGCGGAGATCATCCGCTACGCCGCCGCGCACGGATGGCTCGACGCCCTGGCGCTGCGCTAGGCGCGAGCAGGGGCAGCCAGTCCCGGGCGACGGCCGGATCCGCCGATTTTTCGCCGGTCAGGGATCAAATCCTGCCGCGGATCGTCTGTCTGGCGGACCGGTCAGGGACGAGGGGGGACGGGTGAGCGTCGGATTGATCGCCCTGTTGGACGATGTCGCCTTCATGGTGAGGGCCGCGGCGGCCTCGCTCGACGACGTGGCCGGCCAGGCGGCGCGCGCCGGCACCAAGGCCGCCGGCGTCGTCATCGACGACGCGGCCGTGACGCCGCGCTACGTCGTCGGCTTCGCCGCGGAGCGCGAATTGCCGATCGTCGGCAGGATCGCCCTCGGATCGCTGCGCAACAAGATCCTTTTCCTGCTGCCGGGTGCCCTGGCGCTGAGCGCCTTCGCCCCCTGGGCGATCACGCCGCTCCTCATGCTGGGCGGCGCGTACCTGTGCTTCGAGGGCGCCGAGAAGGTCTACGAAGCCGTGTTCGCCCATCACGGCCACGGCGACGAGGCGGACCAAGAGGGTGGAGCCGGCGGCGATCAGGCCCGGGAAGACCGGCGCGTGGCGAGCGCCATCAAGACGGACTTCATCCTGTCGGCCGAGATCATGGCCATCACGCTGGCGGCGCTGCCGGAGGGCAGCTTCTGGATGCGGGCGGCGGTGCTGGCCATCGTCGCGGTCGGCATCACCGCGGGCGTCTACGGCGTGGTCGCGCTGATCGTGAAGGCCGACGATGCCGGTCTGGCCCTCGCCCGCAGCACCGCGGGCCCACCGCTCGGAAGCCTGATCCGCGGGCTCGGCCGCGGCGTCGTGAAGGGCATGCCGATCCTGCTCAAGATCCTGGCCGTCATCGGGACGGCGGCGATGATCTGGGTCGGCGGCGGGATCCTCATGCACGGTCTGGAGACCTACGGGTTCTCGGCACCGGCGCACGCCGCCCACGCGATGGCGGAGGCCGCGGCGGCGCGCGTGCCGTTCGCCGCGGGCCTCGTCGAGTGGCTCGTCACCGCGACCGTGTCGGGCCTCATCGGGCTGGTCGTCGGCGGGGCGCTGATCCCGCTGACGAACGTCGTGCTGGCGCCGGCGTGGCGCGCCCTGTCAGGCCTGTGGCAGCGGCGCGGCTGACGGGATCCCGTGATCGGCCGGCGCGGAGCTCGGCACAGCTGCTGGCGCCGGGACCGGCGCGGCGGCGCCGTGATGCTTCAGGGGCCTGTTGCCGCTCAGGCGACGCAGCAGCACGTAAAAGACCGGGGTCAGGAACAGGCCGAAGGCGGTCACGCCGATCATGCCCGAGAACACCGCGACGCCCATCGCGCGGCGCATCTCCGATCCGGCGCCAGTCGCTGTCACCAGCGGCAGCACGCCCATGATGAAGGCCATCGACGTCATCAGGATCGGCCGCAGCCGGAGGCGGCTCGCCTCGATCGCCGCCTGGAGCGGCGTCCGACCGGCGAATTCGAGCTCACGGGCGAATTCGACGATCAGGATGGCGTTCTTGGCCGAGAGCCCGACGAGCACGATCAGGCCGATCTGCGTGAAGACGTTGTTGTCGCCGGCCGACAGCCAGACGCCGAACATCGCGGCGAGCAGCCCCATCGGCACGATCAGCAGGATCGCCAGCGGCAGGGCGAGGCTCTCGTACTGTGCGGCGAGGACGAGGAAGACCAGGAGCAGCGCGAGGGGAAAGACCCAGACCCCGGAATTGCCCGCGATGAATTCCTGGTACGTCAGGTCCGTCCACTCGAAGGCGAAGCCCCGCGGCAGCGTCTCCGCCGCGATCCGCGTCGCCGCCGCCTGGGCCTGACCCGACGAGTAGCCGGGCGCCGCACCGGCGTTGATGTCGGCCGACAGGAAGCCGTTGTAGCGCATGGCCCGCTCCGGTCCGGCGGTCTGGCGGACGCGCAGCAGAGCGGAGAGCGGCACCATCTCGCCGGAACCGGCCCGGACCTTCAGCAGACCGACATCGTCCGATCGCGCCCGGAACGGGGCGTCGGCCTGGACGCGCACCGAGTAGGTGCGGCCGAACTTGTTGAAGTCGTTGACGTAGAGCGAGCCGAGATAGATCTGCAGCGTGTCGAAGACGTCCGTCACCGGGATGTTGAGCTGACGGGCCTTCGTCCGGTCGATGTCCGCGAAGAGCTGCGGCACGTTCATCTGGAAGCTCGAGAACAGCCCGACGAGTTCCGGCGCCTGGGCGGCCTTCGACATGAACGCCTTCGTGACGTCGTTCAGCGCCTCGTAGCCGAGGCCGGCGCGATCCTCGATCTGCAGCTTGAAGCCGCCGATCGTCCCCAGCCCGTTCACCGGCGGCGGCGGGAACATCGCGATGAAGGCCTCGGGGATCGCGGCGTACTTCTTGTTCAGCGACTGCGCGATCGCCGCTCCGTTGAGGGACGGGTCCCTGCGCTCGTCGAACGGCTTGAGCGTCGAGAACACGATCCCCGAGTTGGAGCTGTTGGTGAAGCCGTTGATCGAGAGGCCCGGGAAGGCGACGGCGCTCTCGACGCCGGGCTCCTTGAGGGCGATCTCGCTCATGCGGCGGATGACCTCCTCCGTCCGGTCGAGGGTCGCGCCGTCGGGCAGCTGCGCGAAGCCCACGAGGTACTGCTTGTCTTGGCCCGGCACGAAGCCGCCCGGGATCTGGCGGAACAGGCCGACGGTCAGCCCGACGAGCAGGACGTAGAGGGTCATCATCGCGGCCTTGCGCGACACCGCGAAGCCGACACCGCGGCCGTAGCCGTTCGAGGCCCGCCCGAAGGCGCGGTTGAAGCGGCGGAAGAACCAGCCGAGCAGCCGGTCGAGGATGCGGGTGAGACGATCCTTCGGCGCGTGGTGATCCTTCAGCAGCAGCGCCGAGAGGGCCGGCGAGAGGGTCAGCGAGTTGATCGCCGAGATCACCGTCGAGATCGCGATGGTGAGGGCGAACTGCTTGTAGAACTGGCCCGTCAGGCCGCTGATGAAGGCCAGGGGCACGAAGACCGCGACCAGCACCAGGGCGATGGCGATGATCGGGCCCGAGACCTCGCGCATGGCCTGGTAGCTGGCGTCCCGCGGGGACAGGCCGCTCTCGATGTTGCGCTCGACGTTCTCGACGACGACGATCGCGTCGTCGACGACGATGCCGATGGCCAGCACGAGGCCGAACAGGCTCAGCGCGTTGATCGAGAATCCGAAGACGTGCATCACCGCGAAGGTGCCGACGATGGAGACCGGCACGGCGAGCAGCGGGATGATCGAGGCCCGCCACGTCTGCAGGAACAGGATCACCACGAGCACGACGAGGGCGATCGCCTCCAGCAGCGTGTGGATCACGGCCTCGATGGAGGCGCGCACGAACTGCGTCGGGTCGTAGACGATCTGGTAGTCGACGCCCTCCGGCATGGTCCGCTTGATCTCCGCCATGGTGCGGCGGACCTCGTCGGAGATCTGGATCGCGTTCGAGCCCGGCGACTGCGAGATCGGGATCGCCACCGCCGACTTGTTGTCGAGGAGCGAGCGCAGGGCGTAGTCGGAAGCGCCGAGCTCGATGCGCGCGACGTCGCGCAGGCGCGTGATCGCGCCGTCGGCGCCGGTCTTGACCACGATGTCGCCGAACTGCTCCTCGCTGCTCAGGCGCCCCTCGGCGTTGAGCGAGAGCTGCAGGTCGAGGCCCGGAACGGCCGGCGACGCACCGATCACGCCGGCCGCGGCCTCGACGTTCTGAGCCTGGATCTCCCGCACGACGTCGCCAGCGGACAGGCCGTGCTCGGCCACCTTCTGCGGGTCGAGCCAGATCCGCATCGCGTAGTCGCCGGAGCCGAAGAGCTGGACCTGGCCGACGCCGTCGAGCCGCGCCAGGCGGTCCTTGATGTTCAGCACCGCGTAGTTGCGCAGGTAGGTCATGTCGTAGCGCCCGTTGGGCGAGACGAGATGCACGACCATCGTCAGGTCGGGGGAGCTCTTCACCGTGACGATGCCGAGCTGGCGCACCACCGCCGGTAGCCGCGGCTCGGCCTGCGAGACCCGATTCTGGACGAGCTGCTGCGCCTTGTCGGGGTCGGTGCCCAGCCGGAAGGTGACGGTCAGCGTCATGATGCCGTCCGTCGTGGCTTGGCTCGACATGTAGAGCATGCCCTCGACGCCGTTGATCTGCTCCTCGATCGGCGTCGCCACGGTCTCGACGATGACCTTGGGGTTGGCGCCCGGGAAGGTCGCGCGGACGACGACGGAGGGGGGCACCACGTCAGGGTACTCGGAGATCGGCATCGCGAAGAGCGACAGCAGACCGCCGATGAAGATGAGCATCGAGAGCACGCCCGCGAAGATCGGGCGGTCGATGAAGAACTTGGAGAGATTCATGCCGCCCTCCGAGGGCGTGAGGCAGGGGCGTCCGGGCGGCCGCGTGCGGCCGCCGTCTCGAAGGCGTCGGGGATCTGGATCGGGCGGACGGGCGCGGCGCGCCGGCCGTCAGCGCTGCGCCAGCTTGCGCGGCCCGGAGGCGGCGTCCTGCGGGCGCGCGCCCATCGCGACCGGTTCGGGGCGCAGGAGGGTCCCGGGACGGACGCGCTGCAGGCCGTTGACCACGATGCGCTCGCCGCCCGACAGGCCGGAAGTCACGACGCGCAGACCGTCGACCGCCCGGCCGAGGGTGACGGCGCGGAACTCGGCCCGGTTGTCCGACCCCACGAGGAGCACGAACTTCTTGTCCTGATCGGTGCCGACGGCCCGCTCGTCGACGAGGACGAGGCGTTCCGGCGCGGCCTGGCCGAGGCGCATCCGGGCGAACTGGCCCGGGATCAGGCGGCCGTCGCCGTTGGAGAAAGTCGCGCGCACCCGGACCGTGCCGCTGCGCGCGTCGACCTTGTTGTCGATGAACTGGAGATGCCCGGCCGCGCGGGCGCCGTCGGCGGTCACCATCTCCACGGGGATGCGGTCGAGCTTGCCGCGCCGGCCGCCCGGCTCGGCGACCGAGGCCAGCGCCTTCAGGACCACGCCCTCGTCGGCATCGAAGCTGGCGTAGACCGGATCGACCGAGACGAGCGTGGTCAGCACGGCGGCCCCGGCGCCCGTGGCCACGAGGTTGCCCGGCGTGATCTCGCGGCGGCCGACGCGGCCGCCGACGGCCGCCCGGACCTGCGTGTAGCCGAGGTTCAGGCGCGCCGCCTCCAGGGCCGCCTTCGCCGCGTCGAGGCTCGCCTTGGCCTCCTTGAACGCGTTGGCGCGGACGTCGAGGTCGCGCGCCGTGACGATGTGCTGGTCCGACAGCTTCTGCCCGCGCTCGAGGTCGCTCGCCGTCATGCCGACCCGCGCCTCGGCGCCCGCGACCTGGGCTTCCAAACGCTGGACCTCGGCCGCGTAGGGCGCGGGATCGATGGTCACCAGCAGGTCGCCGGCCTTGACCACCTCGCCTTCCGCGAAGTGCGTGGCCAGGATCGCGCCGCCCACCCGGGCACGGACGTCGATGCGCTCGACGGCCTCCAGACGGCCCGAGAACTCGTCCCAGAGGATGACGTCGCGCGGCTCGACGGTCGCGACCGAGGCCGGCATCGCCACCTCGGTCGGCGGCGTCGCGGCGACGGCCACGGTTCCCCGGACCAGGGCGCCGGGTATGAAGGTGTAGGAGACGCCTGCGAGAAGGGCGACCGCGAGGCTTCCGGCCGCGAGGCGCCGGGCACGGAGAGGATTGCGCGAGGGATGACGCTGAGGTTCCACGAGCGACTCCAACATCTGTATAGGTCGCTACACATGTCGGCATGGACGCGGGGCGTCAAGTGACTTATCTACCACTCGATATAAAAGTTGGAGTCCGCAGGCAATGGTGATGGGGCGCCCCCGGTCCTTCGACACGGACAAGGCCCTCGACGAGGCGATGGAGGTGTTCTGGCGCCACGGCTACGACGGCGCGAGCCTCGCGATGCTCACGAAGGCGATGGGCATCAAGCCGCCGAGTCTCTACGCGGCCTTCGGCAGCAAGGAGGGGCTGCTCAAGGCCGCCCTCGACCGGTACGCGCAGCGGCGCTCCGAGCACATGCGCTTCGTCCTGGCGGGCGAGACCGCGCGCGACGTGGCCGAGCGCTTCCTGAGCAGCATCGCCGAGAGCCACACGGATCCGGCGAACCCGCCCGGCTGCCTCCTCGTTCAGGGCGGTCTCGCCTGCGGCGCGGGCTCGGAGAACATCCCGTTCGAGCTGGCGTCCCGGCGGGCGCAGGGCGAGATGGAGCTCCGCGAGCGCTTCATTCAGGCCCGACAGGACGGTGACCTGCCGGCGGATTCCGACCCGGTCGCGCTGGCGCGATTCCTGTCCACCGTCGCCTCCGGCATGGGCGTGCTGGCCTCCTCGGGCGCCGACCGGGAGGCGCTGCGGGAGGTCGCCCGGGTCTCGCTGCGGGCCTTCGCGAGGGAACACGACGCCTGAGCCGGGCTGACCGGGCGCGATCCCGCGCCTCGGTCCACCCGGACGCCGTTCGCTTCTCCGCGACCGGCGGTTCGCCGAGGTCCAGAAACGACAAAGGCCGCAGAGCTGCGGCCTTGTACGTCGTTCGTATGGTTGGGAAAACTGGAGCGGGCGAAGGGATTCGAACCCTCGACCCCAACCTTGGCAAGGTTGTGCTCTACCCCTGAGCTACACCCGCTCACTGTGCCGCGCCGCCCGGACTTTCGTGCCGGCGGCCCCCGGCGCGGCTCTCTAAACACCATTCCGCCGGGCGACGCAAGCGCCCTTTTCGCGAACCGTCACGATTTACCAGTTCGGCTCCGGCGGGAGGCCGTCGCGGATCTCCCGGAGCCGGGCGCGGGTCCCGCGCGTGGTCCCCTTGGGGAGCGCGTCCATCGGGAAGAAGGCGCACTCGGCGACCTCCCGGTCCGGCGCCTTCGGGCGCAGGACCGTGAAGGCCGGCAGGACGAACAGGGCCACGTGGTCGCGGGGCGCGGCGACCACGTTCCGATAGAGGCCGTGCAGGCGCGGCTCTCCCTCGGCGACGATCTCCGCCTCCTCGCGGAACTCCCGCACGATCGCGTCGCGCGCGGTCTCGCCGCGCTCGACGCCGCCGCCGGGGAGGTGCCAGCCACTCACGTAGGTGTGGCGCACCAGGGCGACGCACCCGGCCCCGTCGAGGGCGACGCCGCGCACGCCGAGGGTCATGCCCCGGGACGCGAGCGCCCCGAGGTGGAACAGGCGCCGCAGCAGCGGTCGATCGAGGAGCATGCGACCGCGCGACTCAGACGACGTCGAGGGTGATGGCGCCGAGACCGTCGATCGCCGCGACCATGCGCTGGCCGCGCTGGACCGGGCCGACGCCGGAGGGCGTGCCGGTGAAGATCAGGTCGCCGGGCTGCAGGGCGAAGTAGCCCGACAGGTAGGCGATCTGCTCGGCGACGGACCAGATCATGTCGCCGAGGTCGCCCTTCTGGCGGATCTCGCCGTCGACCGACAGGGTGATGGCGCCCTTGACCGGGTGGCCGATGGCGGAGACCGGGTGGAGCGCGCCGATCGGCCCCGACCCGTCGGCCGCCTTGGCGGTGTCCCAGGGCCGCGACATCTTCTTGGCCTCGTCCTGGACGTCGCGCCGGGTCATGTCGAGGCCGATGGCGTAGCCGTAGACGTGCTCCAGGGCGGTCTCGGCCGGGATGTCGCTGCCGCCGCTCGCGAGGGCCGCGACCATCTCCACCTCGAAATGGTAGTTGGCGGTCTTCGGCGGGTAGGCGTGGGCCGTCGGCTCCGGCCCGACGATCTGCAGGGCGTCGGCGGGCTTCATGAAGAAGAACGGCGGCTCGCGGTCCGGGTCCGCGCCCATCTCGCGGGCGTGGGCGGCGTAGTTGCGCCCGACGCAGTAGACGCGGCGGACGGGATAGAAGTCGCTGCTGCCGACGATGGGGAGCGCGATGCGGGGCGGGTTCTGGATGACGGAGAGCATCTCTGCCTCTGCGGTGGATCGTCCGGGTGGACCGGCGCGACGACGCCCGGGCCCTACATCACCGTTGTAAGGTCCGCATCGGCGCGCGCCATACCGGCGCTTGCCTCCGGCCTGCTCCGGCCTACAGAATCCGCGCGATGACGCCGACAGCCGCCCTCGACACCCTGCTGACCGCGCTCCGGGACGGGCTCGGCGCGCGGCACGTGCTGACGGATCCCGACGCCCTCGCGCCCTACCTGACGGAGAGCCGCCGCCTGTTCACCGGGTCGGCCCTGGCCGTACTTCGGCCGGGTAGCACCGAGGAGGTCGCCTTCGCGGTCCGCGCCTGCACGCAGGCCGGGATCGCCGTCGTGCCGCTCGGGGGCAATACCGGCCTCACCGGCGCCGGCGTGCCGCAGGGCGGCGTCGTCCTGTCCCTGGAACGCATGAACCGCCTGCGCGCGGTCAACCCGGTGGACGCCACCATCACGGTCGAGGCCGGGATGATCCTGCAGGAGGTGCAGGAGGCGGCCGAGGCCGCCGGCATGCTGTTCCCGCTCTCCTACGCGTCGCGCGGCTCCGCCCGGATCGGCGGCGGCGTCAGCACCAATGCCGGGGGGATCGCGGTCCTCGCCTACGGCAACGCCCGCGACCTCGTCCTCGGGCTGGAGGTCGTGCTCGCCGACGGGCGCGTCTGGAACGGGCTGAGGGCCCTGCGCAAGGACAATGCCGGCTACGACCTGAAGCAGCTCTTCATCGGCTCGGAGGGCACGCTGGGCATCGTCACGGCGGCGGTGCTGAAGCTGTTCCCGCGGCCGCGCTCGACGAGCGTCGCCTTCGTCGGCCTCGACTCGGCGAAGGCGGCTCTGGACCTGTTCGTCTTCCTGCGGACGCGGATGGACCGCGACCTCACGGCGTTCGAGTACCTGCCGCCCTTCGCCCTGGAGATCGTGCTGCGCCACGTCCCGGGGACGGTGCGGCCGCTGGACGGCGCGCACGGCGCCTACGCGCTGATCGAGGTCGCGTCCGCGCGCCCGGACGCCGACACGGGGGCCGAACTGGAATCGGCCCTCGGGCAGGCCCTGGAGGACGGGCTGATCGCCGACGCCACCATCGCGACCAGCGGGGCCCAGAACGCCGCGCTCTGGCGCCTGCGCGAGGGCGTTCCCGAAGCGCAGACCCGCGAGGGCGCCTCGATCAAGCACGACGTGTCGGTGCCGCTCTCCCGCCTGCCCGAGTTCCTGGAGCGAGCGGGGGCGGCCTGCCTCGCCGAGATGCCGGGCCTGAGGCCCTGCGGCTTCGGCCATTTCGGCGACGGCAACATCCATTTCAACCTGTCACAGCCGCCCGGCATGGAGCCCGCGGCGTTCCTGTCCGCCTGGGGCCGGTTCAACCGGATCGTTCACGACCTCGTGCACGCCCTGGGCGGCTCCATCGCGGCCGAGCACGGCGTCGGCCTCATCAAGCGCGAGGAACTCGCGCGCTACGGCGACCCGGTCGGGCTCGACCTCATGCGGCGCCTGAAGGCCGCGCTCGATCCGGACGACCTGCTCAACCCCGGCAAGGTGCTCGTCCCGACCGATCGCGGTGCGCCGCCGGCCTGAGCGAATTTGTGCATCGCGCCATAATTCGGCGCGGAGACGGGTGCAGGACAGCCACGCCGCGCCGCGAACCGCCGGTGCGGCCCGTCGCGTTAAGCCGCTGCTAACGCTTCGGACACACGCTCAACACAGACGGCGGAGACGGATCCGTCGGCGCCAGGCATGGCAATTGCTCTGAGGCCTCCCTATCTCGCACGTGCGAGATCGAACGACGAACCGTCACCGACAGGCTGTTTTCACATCCATCTGGAGACCGACGGAATGCCCACCTCCCAGGCCCGCGTGCAGACCACCGAGGCGAGCCGCTACCTGCAGCAGCTCTGCCGGCACTGGAGCCACAAGTTCAAGGTCGAGGCGACCCCCGTTCACGGCACCGTGCCCTTCGGCGAGGACCGCGTCTGCACCTTCGATGCCGAGCCCGACGCCCTGGTCATGCGCATCGACAGCTCCGACCCGGTCAACCTGACCCGGCTGGAGAACGTCGTGGCCGACCATCTCGCCCGCTTCGCCTTCCGCGAGAGCCTCGGCGACATCCGCTGGTCGCGCGCCGCCTGAGGGCCCGCGCAGCGCGATCACGGGCGACCCGTCCGGCTACCGGCCCGGGCGGGTTCTGAGATCCCGATCGAAGCGCGGCAGTGGCGCACCACTTGCACGCGAACCCGGCTTGCGGCCAGATCGAACGCCGCCGTGACCGGGATCGATTCATGAAGCGACGCACCCTGCTGACCGGCGCCGGAGCCCTGATGGCCGGGGCTCTCGCCCGGCCGGCCCTGGTCCGGGCGGCCTCCGCGACGACCCTGCGGTTCGTCCCCTACGCGGACCTCGCGCTCCTCGACCCGATCATCACCACCAATTACGTCACGCGCACCCACGCGCTGATGGTGTTCGACACGCTCTACAGCCTCGACACCGCCTACCGCGCTCAGCCGCAGATGGTGGCGGGCCACGAGGTCGCGTCCGACGGCCTCACGTGGCGCCTGACCCTGCGGGACGGCCTGCGCTTCCACGACGGGACGCCCGTCCTCGGCCGCGACGTGGTGGCGAGCCTGAAGCGCTGGGCGCAGCGCGATGCCTACGGCGGGGCCCTGTTCGCGACGGTGGACGAACTCTCGGCGCCCTCCGACACAATGGTGCAGTTCCGCCTGAAGCGGCCCTTCCCGCTCCTGCCGGACGCCCTGGCCAAGCCGACGTCCTACGTCCCGGTGATCATGCCGGAGCGCCTGAGCGCGACGCCCGCGACGCAGCCGGTGCCGGAGATCGTCGGCAGCGGCCCGTTCCGCTTCGTCCCCGAGGAGCGGGTCCCGGGCTCGCTCAACGTCTACCGCCGGTTCGAGGCCTATCGACCGCGCCCCGACGTCACGCCGAGCTTCACGGCGGGGCCGCGGATCGCGCATTTCGACCGCGTCGAGTGGCGCACGATCCCCGACGGCGCGACCGCGGCCGGCGCCCTGCGCTCGGGCGAGATCGACTGGTGGGAGCAGCCCCTCGTCGATCTCGTGCCGGACCTGAACCGCCAGCCCGCCGTGCGGGTGGATCTGGTGGAGACCGCCGGGCTGATCGGCCAGATCCGCCTCAACCACACCCTGCCGCCCTTCGACAATCCCGCGATCAGCCGGGCGCTGCTCGCGGCCGTCGACCAGACCGAGATGATGGACGCCGTCGCCGGCAGCGACCCGGCGATCCGGCGCGGGCCCGTCGGCATCTTCACGGCCGGCGGGCCGATGGCGTCCTCGGCCGGCATGGAAGCGCTGACCGCCCCCCGCGACCTCGCCGCCGCGAAGCGGGCGCTGGCGGCGACGGGCTACAAGGGCGAGCGCGTCGTGCTGCTCTCCGGGACCGACGTGCCGCGGATCAACGCGATCTGCGAGGTGATGGCCGATGCCTGCCGCAAGATCGGGATGAACCTCGACGTCGTCGCCACCGACTGGGGGACGGTCAACCAGCGGATCCTGAACGCCAAGCCCCTGGACCAGGGTGGCTGGTCGATGTTCGGCATCTTCTCCGGCGGGCTCGACCACCTCTCGCCGGCCTACCATCTGGCCGCCCGCGGGAACGGCCGGGCCGGCGTGCCGAGCTGGCTGACCGACGCGCCCCTGGAGGAGCTGCGCGGCGCGTGGTTCGACGCGCCGGACCTCGACGCCCAGAAGGCGCTGGCGGCGCGGATCCAGGCGCGGGCACTGGAGGTCGGCGCCTACCTGCCCTGCGGCCAGTATTTCCAGCCGACCGCCTACCGGCGGGACTTGGAGGGCATGCTGACCGGGCTGCCGCTGTTCTGGAACCTGCGCCGGTCGGCCTGACCGGGCAGTTCCGGGCTCACCCGACGCTCATCAGGCTGGCATTGCCGCCGGCCGCCGCGGTGTTGATCGTGGTGGTGACCTCCTCCACCAGGCCGGCCGGATCGTAGAGGTCGCCGGCCGCCAGCGCCTCCGGGCAGCGGGCCTGGATCGGCAGGATCGCGCCCTCGCGGGCCGCGACGGCCCTGTTCAGGGCCAGCAGGTCGTCGGCGTCGCCCGCGAACAGGACCCCGGCGATCGCGCCCGCGCGGTCGAGGTCCGGCGCCCGGGCAACCCGCGCCGCGCACGCTTCCGGCAGACCGTCCAGGACCGGATCGCGCCCGTCCGGCCCGATGACGACGGCCGCGTTGCCCGTGCCGAGGATCGCGCCGAGCTGGAGCAGGAGCGCCGTCTCGGTCGCCGCCACAGCCGCGACGCGCCCGCGGGGACGCAGCGCGTAGAGGTTGCGCTCTCCGACGGGACCGGCCAGCGCGATCGCGGCGCGGCTGGGATAGCGGACGGATTCGAGCCTGTCCGCGAGGTCGTGCCGGTGCCGCGAGCGCAGCCACGCCGTGTAGGGACGCAGTGCCGAATCGTCGGCGGCCAGCCCGTCGCGGGCGGCGGCGGGTGCGCGTCGCAGCAGGCGGCCGAGGGCCAGCGGGCCGCCGGCCTTCGGGCCCGTCCCCGACAGCCCGGAGCCGCCGAAGGGCTGCACGCCGACAACCGCGCCGATGATGTTGCGATTGACGTAGCGGTTGCCGGCCCGCACGCGGTCGAGGACGCGGTCGATGGTCTCGTCGATGCGGCTGTGCAGCCCGAAGGTGAGCCCGTAGCCGGTCGCGTCGATCGCCGCGAGGAGCGCGTCGAGGCCGTCGCGGCGGTAGCGCAGCACGTGCAGCACCGGCCCGAACACCTCCTGCTCGACATCGGCGACGGCCCCGATCTCGATCAGGGTCGGCGGCACGAAGGTCCCGGCGCCGGCCTCGGGCGGCAGGGGAAACTGCTCCACCGGGAAGCCCCGCGCGCGCATCCGCGCCACGTGTCCGACGACCCGGTCGGCGGCCTCGGCGGTGATGACCGGCCCGACATCGACGGGCAGGGCCCGCGGGTCGCCCACCCGCAGCTCGCGCAGGGCGCCCTTCAGCATGTGCAGCAACCGGTCGGCGATCTCCTCCTGCAGGCACAGGATGCGGAGCGCCGAGCAGCGCTGCCCGGCGGAATCGAAGGCCGAGGCGATGACATCCGCCACCACCTGCTCGGCGAGCGCGGAGGAATCGACCACGAGGGCGTTCTGGCCGCCGGTCTCGGCCACGAACGGCACCGGCTCGCCGAAACGGTTCAGCCGCTCCGCCAGAGCCCGCTGGATGCCCTTGGCCACCGCCGTCGATCCGGTGAACATCACGCCCTGCACGCGCGGATCCTCGACCAGGGCGGCGCCGACACGGCCGTCGCCCGGCAGGAGGTGCAGCGCCTCGACGGGAATCCCGGCCGCGTGCAGCGCGCGGACGGCAGCGGCCGCGATCAGCGGGGTCTCCTCGGCGGGTTTCGCCAGGACCGTGTTGCCCGCCGCCAGGGCGGCCGCGACCTGACCGACGAAGATCGCCAGCGGAAAATTCCACGGCGCGATGCAGGTGACCGGACCGAGCGGCGCGTGCGCGTCCCCGAGGGTCCGCTCGGCCTCGGCGGCGGCGTAGCGGAGGAAGTCGACCGCCTCGCGGATCTCCGCGACGGCGCTCGCGCAGGTCTTGCCCGCCTCCCGCACGACGAGCCCGATCAGCGGCGGCATCTGCGCCTCGAGGGCGTCGGCGGCCCGCCGCAGGCAGGCGGCGCGCGCGGTCGCCGGCGTCGCCGCCCAGCCGGCCGCGCCCGCCTGCGCGCGCGCCACGGCGACCGCCACGGTCTCGGCCGTCGCCGCCCGGTATAAGCCGACGATGTCCCGGCGGTCGGCGGGATTGTGGACGGGTTCGTCGGCCGCCGCGTCGTCCGCGCCCGAGGGTGCCGCCCGCCACGCGGTGCGGCCGCTCGCCGCCAACCCGTCCGACAGCTGGGCGAGGGCCGCCTCGTCGGCGAGGTCGAGCCCGGCCGCGTTGGCGCGGGCCGGGCCGTAGAGCGCCCGGGGGGCCGCGATCCGCGGATGCGGCGCGCCGGGATCCGGCGCGGCCTCGACGGCGACGACGGGGTCGGCGATCAGATCCGCCACCGGCACGGCCTTGTCGGCGACCCGGTTGACGAAGGACGTGTTGGCCCCGTTCTCCAGGAGGCGCCGCACCAGGTAGGCGAGCAGGGTCTCGTGGGTGCCCACGGGCGCGTAGATGCGGCAGGGCCGCTGCAGGATCTCGCCGGCGACGACCGCCTCGTAGAGCGGCTCGCCCATGCCGTGCAGGCACTGGAACTCGTACTGGCCGAGCCGGAAATCCGGGCCGGCCATCTCGACGATGCTCGCGAGGGTCTGGGCGTTGTGGGTGGCGAATTGCGGGAAGACCGCGTCGGGCGCCGCGAGCAGCCGGCGCGCGCAGGCGAGGTACGAGACGTCGGTGTGGACCTTCCGGGTGAAGACCGGGAAATCCGCCAGACCGTCGACCTGCGCCCGCTTGATCTCGCTGTCCCAGTAGGCGCCCTTCACGAGGCGCACCATCAGCCGCCGGCGGCACCGCCGCGCGAGGTCGATCAGCACGTCGATAACGAACGGGCAGCGCTTGCCGTAGGCCTGGACCACGAAGCCGAGCCCGTCCCAGCCGGCGAGATCGGGCTCGGCGGCGAGACGCTCCAGGATGTCGAGCGACAGGTCGAGGCGGTCGGCCTCCTCGGCGTCGATGTTGAGACCGATGCCGTGCCCCTCGGCGAGGCGGGCGAGGTCCCGCACGCGGGGATAGAGTTCGGCCAGGACCCGGTCGCGCTGCGCGCGGGCGTAGCGGGGATGGAGCGCCGACAGCTTGATCGAGATTCCAGGGCCGCGGAGCACGCCGCGCCCGGCAGAGGCCGCGCCGATCGCCGCGATCGCGTCCGCGTAGGCGCGCCGGTAGCGCTCGGCGTCCTCGGCGGTCACGGCGGCCTCGCCGAGCATGTCGTACGAGTAGGTGAAGCCCTTCGCCTCGAGCCGCGCCGCGTGCCGCAGGGCCTCGGCGATGGTTCGCCCCGCCACGAACTGCTCGCCCATCATCCGCATGGCGAGATCGACGCCGGTCCGGATCACGGGCTCGCCGCCGCGGGCGATCAGCCGGGTGAGCGCGGCCGACAGGCCGGCCTCGTCCCGGGTCGCCGCCAGCTTGCCGGTCACGAGCAGGCCCCAGGTCGCCGCGTTGACGAAGGGCGACGGGCTGTGCCCGAGATGGGCGGCCCAGTCGCCGCCGGCGATCTTGTCGCGGATCAGCGCGTCCCGCGTCGCCGCGTCGGGGATGCGCAGCAGCGCCTCGGCGAGGCACATCAGCGCCACGCCTTCCTGGCTGGACAGCGCGTACTCTTGGATCAGCCCCTCGACGCCGCCGCGGGTGCCCTGGCGCCGCAGGGTCTCGACGAGGCGACGCGCGTCCTCGGCGACGCGCCGAGCCGCTTCGGGCGGCAGGCGCGCTTCTTCGAGGAGCGGGAGCACGCAGTCCCGCTCGGGCCGCCGGCAGGCCGCGATCACCGCCCGCCGCAGGGGCGACAGGTCCGGCAGGCCGCCGGCGAACGCGCCGAAAGGCCCGCTCGCCGCGACGGCCGCCTCGTCGACAACGCCGGATCCAGACATGGGCCGCCCCTCGGACACGGCGCGCTGGCATCGCGCCGTCGCGGACTCACGCTACACCGTCGGGGGCCCGCGTCGAGGCCGAACACGCTGTGGCCGATCGCGTCACTTCGAGGCCTGCGCGTGCGCGGATTCCAGCGCGACGGCCAGGAGCGGCTGCGCGCCCTCCCGGCGCAGCGTCGCCACGGGAATCACCACCGGGTCGGCACAGGCCTGGACGACGTGCGCGAGGTCGAATTGCACCGCGAGGCCACCGGCCTTGGCGTCGAGCCACGCCATCATGGCCGGCGGCTGCCCGTCATAGGTCTCGGCGACGGCCTCGCGGCACTCCTTGTCGGCGTCGTCCGCCTTCGGATCGCCCGTCTTCGGGCGATAGCCCGCGAGGTAGAGGGCGTGCAGCCTCTTCGACGCGAGCGTCACCATCTTGGTCCCGCCCGGGCCCTCCGCCAGGGCGAGCTTGCCGGTCAGGGAGTTGGGCAGCAGGGTCGTCCAATCGACCGGGGCGCCGGTGGTGAGATCGTAGACGATCGACATCGTGCCGCTGTTCGGGTGCGCGCCGCCGCAGAACCCGCTGTCGAAGATGACGAAGCTCAGGAAGCGCGGGCCGCGCATCGGGGCCTGGACGGTGCGCTCCCAGGAGCTGTTCTTCCCGCCCTGATCCTTGCACGCCTGCTCGGCCTGCAGGGCCCGCGCGTCGAGGCGCTTCAGCGCCGCGTTGATCCGACGCTCGGCCTCGTCGGCCGGCGCGGCGATCTGCGGCATGGCGGCGATGCCGGGGCTCGCGTCGGACGGCGCCTTCAGGACCACCGACCCGTCACCGGCCCGGGCGGGCGCGGCCAGACCCAGGAGGACAGCGCCAAGGCAGGCGATCCTGCGGCTGGCGCGGCGCGCGCGCGGCGGGAGGTTACGCTCGTACATCGTGCCTCGGCTCCTGTTCGGGCGGGGACGGAGGGTTTCAGATCCCCGCCGCGGGACGATCGGATCGGCGCAGCCCTAGCATCCGGGGCGGCGACGCGGCGCGCGCTTTGACACCGGCGGAAGCGGTGTCAGAACCCCGGGATGACCGCGATCCTGATCTATGGCGCCACCGGCTATACCGGGCAGCTCCTGGCCGCGCACGCCGTCGGGCAGGGATTGCGCCCGATCCTGGCAGGGCGCGATCCCGAGAAGCTGCGGCCGCTGGCGGCCCGGCTGAACCTCGAGATGCGGGCCGCGCGGCTCGACGATGCCGCGGGCCTGCAATCCGCCCTCGCGGGCGTGGCGGCGGTGATCCACGCGGCCGGCCCGTTCTCGCGGACGGCGCGGCCGATGGCCGAGGCCTGCCTCGCCGCCGGCGCGCACTACGTCGACATCACCGGCGAGATCGCGGTGCTGGAGGCCCTCGCGGCCAAGGATGCGGCCGCGAAGGCGGTCGGCATCGTCCTCCTGCCGGCGGCGGGCTTCGACGTGGTGCCGAGCGACTGCCTCGCCGCGCACGTGGCCGGCCGCGTTCCCGGCGCGACGCATCTGCGCATCTCCATCGGCGGGTTCGGCGGCTTCAGCCGCGGCACGGCCCGCACCATGGTGGAGGGCATCGCCTGGGGCACGCGGGTGCGCCGGGACGGGCGCATCGTAGAGTTGCCGAGCCCGCCGCGCGCCACCGCGGATTTCGGAACGGGACCGCGCCGGACCGTCGGGCTCGGCTGGGGCGACGTGTCGAGCGCGTGGTACTCGACCGGCGTCCCGAACATAGACGTTTACTTCGAGGCCTTCCCCGCCATGGCGGCGGCGGCCGGCCTGCCCGCCGGCATCCGCCGCATCATCGCGAGCGGCACCGCGCAGCGCCTGATCAATCGCGGCATCGACCGGCTGCCGGAGGGCCCTTCGGCCGCCGCGCGCGAGAAGGCCCGCAGCACCTTCCTGGCGGAGGCCTGGGACGGCGCCGGCCGCCGCGCGGCGAGCCGGATGGAGACGCCCGAGGGCTACACGCTCACCGTCTGGACCGCCTTGGAGGCGGCCCGCCGCGTCGCTGCCGGCACCGTCGCGCCCGGCTTCCACACGCCGGTCACGGCCTTCGGCCCCGACTTCATCCTGAGCTTCCCGCACGTGGTCCGGACCGACCTCTGAGACCAGGCCTGCACGGCGGTCGGAATGGCCGTCTCTGCGTGCGCAGCGAAGCAATCCAGGGCTGCGCCACACTCACCGAAGTTTCGCCTCCCCGGATCGCCGCGCTGCGCTCGCGATGACGGCGGAGCGCGCGCCCCGCTCCCTCACACGGTCGCGCCGATCTGCCAGGGGGCGAATTCCGACGCGCCGAAATCGAACTGCTCGCTCTTCGTCCGCTCGCCGCCGGCGACCCGCAGGATGAGGTCGAAAATCCGGTGGCCGGCCTGCTCCACGCTCTCCGCGCCGTCGAGGATCGTGCCGCAATTGACGTCCATATCCTCCTCGAGTCGACGGTACATGGCCGAGTTGGTGGCGATCTTGATCGAAGGCGACGGCTTGCAGCCGAACACGCTACCGCGGCCGGTGGTGAAGCAGACGAGGTTCGCGCCGCCCGCGACCTGCCCGGTCGCCGAGACCGGGTCGTAGCCGGGCGTGTCCATGAAGACGAAGCCCTTGGCGGTGACGGGATCGGCGTAGCGCAGCACGTCGACCAAGTTGGTGCTGCCGGCCTTCGCCATGGCGCCGAGGGACTTCTCCAGGATCGTGGTCAGGCCGCCGGCCTTGTTGCCCGGCGACGGGTTCGCGTCGATCTCCGAGCCCTCCTTGCGGGTGTACTCCTCCCACCAGTGCATCAGGTCGACGAGCTTCTGGCCGACCTCCGGGCTGATAGCGCGGCGGGTGAACAGGTGCTCGGCGCCGTAGGTCTCGGTGGTCTCCGACAGGATCACCGTGCCGCCGTTCCGCACCACGAGGTCGCTGGCGATCCCCAGCGCCGGGTTGGCCGACACGCCGGAATACCCGTCCGAGCCGCCGCACTGCAGGGCGACGATCAGCTCGCTCGCCGGCACCGGCTCGCGGTGGACCACGTTCGCTTCGGCCAGGATGCCGGTCACGAACTCGATCCCGGCCTCGACGGTCTTCCGGGTGCCGCCGAGGCTCTGGATGTTCATGCTGCGGATCCGGCCGCCGAGCCCCTGCTCCTCCAGGAAGGCGCCGATCTGGTTCACCTCGCAGCCGAGCCCGATCATGACGATGTGGGAGAAGTTGACGTGCCGCGCGTAGCCCGCGAGCGTCCGCCGCAGGAGCCGGAGCGGCTCGCCCATCGCCATGCCGCAGCCGGTCTTGTGGGTCAGCGCCACGACACCGTCGACGTTGGGATAGGGGGCGAGCGGCTCGAGGCCGAGGATCGGGTGCCGCCGGAACGCGTCGGCGATCAGGTCGGCGACGTGCGCGCTGCAATTCACCGAGGTGAGGATGCCGACGTAGTTGCGCGTCGCCACGCGCCCGTCGGGGCGGCGGATGCCCTGGAAGGTCGCGGGCGGCGTCACCAGCTGGGTCGGCCTCGCATCGACCCCGAACGCGTAGTCCCGGGCGAACTCGCCCATCCCGAGATTGTGGACGTGGACGTGGCGGCCGGCCGCGATGTCCGCCTTGGCGAAGCCGATGATCTGCCCGTACTTGGTCACCGGCTCGCCGCTCCGGTGGGCCCGGACCGCGACCTTGTGGCCGGCCGGGATCCGCTCCGCCGCCGCGACGCCGTCGGCGACCGGCGTTCCCGGCTCGATGGCGCCGCGGGCCACGGCCACGCCGTCGGCGGGGCGGAGGGTGATCACGGGATACGTGGACATCGGTCTCTCCTCGGATGCCGTCGCGCCGGTCGCCGTCACCGCGCCGTCACCGCGCCGCTTCGGGGCGCAGGGCCGGGGCGCGAGCGTCGCGGACCGGCAGCGGCGCGATCTCGCCGACCACGAACAGGTAGATGAAGGCGCCCAGCAGGCAGAACCCGCCGGCCACGATCAGGGGGATCACGAACGAGCCCTGGGTGACCGTCAGCATGACGCCGGTGAAGGTCGTCGTCACGATCCCGGCGACGTTCGACGCGAAGTTCTGGATGCCGCCGATCGAGGCCACGTGGGCCGGGGTCGGCGCCACGTCGCCGGGTAGCGCCCAAATCGAGGCCGCCGTGAAGGCGAGGCTGCCGTAGGCGACCGCGAAGCACAGCAGCGCCACGTAGATGTTGGGCGCGATGATCGACAGGGTGATCACCGACGACATTAGCATGCCGCCGACGAGGCAGGTCTTGCGGGCGGCGGTGAGGCTCCAGCCACGGCGGTAGAGCGCGTCCGACGCGAAGCCGCCGAGCCAGCCCGCGGGGATCGACGCCAGGGCGGGCAGGCTGCCGAGCGTGCCGAGCTCCGCCAGGGAGAAGCCCCGCGCCTTGACCAGATAGGTCGGGAACCACGTGATGAAGAAGTAGATCACGAAGTTGAGGCAGAAGAAGCCGGCCATCATCCCCCAGACCGTGCGGTAGCGGAACAGCGACAGCCACGGCACCTGGTTCTGGGCGTCCGCCGCGTCGATGGTCTTCGGCCGCTCCTGCGCGGCCCGGAGCCGGGCGAGCTCCTCCGGCGACACCTTCGGGTGGTTCTCGGGCTCGCGGTAGAGCCACATCCAGAACACCGCCCAGACGAAGCCCAGCACGCCGGTGACGACGAAGGATTCCCGCCAGCCCAGCGTCGCGATGACCCAGGAGACCAGCGGGATCGCCAGGGCGGAGCCCACCCGGGAGCCGCTGTCGAAGATGCTGCTGGCGAAGCTGCGCTCGCTGCGCGGGAACCACGAGGCCGCGACCTTGGCGAAGGACGGGTAGGCCCCGGCCTCACCGATACCGAGCAGCATGCGCAGGCCGAGCAGGGACAGGAACCCCCGTCCGACCGCGGTCAGCGCCGTGCAGGCCGACCACCAGACCACCGCGACGACGAGGGAGAGCCGCGCGCCGACCCGGTCGGCCACGTAGCCGAAGGGCAGCTGCATGATCGCGTAGGTCCAGAAGAAGCCCGACAGGATCAGGCCCATGTCGGTGGCGTCGAGCCCGAGTTCCTTGGTCATGGATGGCGCGGCGACCGCGAGGTTGGCGCGGTCGATGTAGTTGATGGCGTTGGCGGCCATGCAGAGGCCGATCATGAGCCAGCGCAAGCGAGGCATCGTGGGCTCCTCCCGTCTTCCGGGTATGGCGTCCCCGGTCCGTGCGGCGCCCCCGTTGAGGCCGGGGGTCGCCGCCGAGCGTGGTGTCGTGCCGGGTCGTTCCCGGCTCAGGTGCGATAGGCGTTGCCGTCGAGGCCGTGCGGCCGGCCGGCGGCGAGAAGGGTCTCCCAGACGGGTTCGGGCAGCGGCACGCCCTCGGCGAGGCGCTCGGCGCGCATCCGCCGCTCCGGCTCGCCGGGCAGCAGGACCTCGGCACCCGGCATCGGCTTGGCGCTCTTGAAGAACTCGAGATAGGCCCGCGTCTCGGCGGCGAGGGCGTCCTCGGTGCCGAGGGCCGACGGCGTGACGTAGATCGACAGCATGCCGTTGCAGATCCGCCGCTGCCCGGGACCGGCCGTGCCCGAGCCGGTGAGCGCGCCGGCCAATAGCTCGCACATCAGCGCGAGGCCGGAGCCCTTGTGCTCGCCGAAGGCCCGGATCGCACCCGCCCCGCGCTGGTTGTCGCGCTCGACGCCCTCCAGCGGGCCGAACAGGGTCGCCGGGTCGGCGCTGAGGCGGCCGTCGGGCTCGATCAGCGCGCCCTCGGGCAGCGGCTTGCCGCCCCTCGAGGCGACGAGCACCTTGCCCTCGGCGACCAGCGACGTGGCGAAGTCGAGGATGATCGGGTCGCCTCCTGGAACCGGGAAGCCGGCCGCGAAGGGCGCCGTCGAGAAGCGGCGCTCCACGGAGCCGAACGGCGCCACGAGGAGGCTCCCCGCCACGTTGACGAAATGGACCGAGACGAGCCCCGCCGCCGCCGCCCGCTCGGCCCACTCGCCGATCCGGCCGATATGCCCGGCATGCCGCAGGGCGATGATCGCGACGCCGTTCGCCCGCGCCTTGGCGATCCCGAGATCGACGGCGACGGGGCCGGCCGTCTGCCCGAACCCGTAATGGGCGTCGACGAGTGCGAAGTTCGGCGCGTCGGTCACGATCTCGGGCGTGCGGCCGGCCTCGACCTCGCCGGCGCGCAGCCACTCGATGTAGCGGGTGACGCGGACGACGCCGTGGCTGTCGTGGCCGGTGAGGTTCGCCGCCACGAGGAAGCGGCCGATGCGCTCGGCCTCCGGCTCGGCGCAGCCCTCGCGCACGAAGATGTCCCGCACGTAGGCGGTCAGCCTGTCGGCCGGAATCCGCATCCCGTCTCTCCCTCGCCGCGCCTCACCGAGCGCGTACGGGATGAACCTAGCGCCCTCGCACGTGCGGGGCGAGCACCGGCGGGTGACGGCGGCCGCCACCTGTCGTCCCCGCCGGACCGGTCACGGGTCGGACGGGACGGGCCCGGGCGGGTCGCCGTAGGGGAAGAAGTCGGCGGCCCGCATCTGCGCGTAGGCGAGGTGATCGAGGCGCACCGTGCCGAGGAACGGCTCCGGCGGCTCCACCAGCAGGATCGTGCGGGCGTAGCCGCTGTCGTCGAAGCCGCGCCGGAAATGCACCCGCGACTTGATCGCCACGACGTCGAAATCCGCCGGGTCCAGGCCGAGCCGCCACAGCTCGTCGGGCTCGACGATCTGCGCGAGCTGCGGGCTCAGCACGAGGACGTTGCCGGCCCCGAACGCGACGCAGATCCAGGTGCCTCCGCCGCCGCTGCCGGCGACGCCGGGCTCCGGCGCGGCGACGACGCGCAGCACGGTCCCGGTGATGCGCACCGGGTCGCCCGCGGACGGGTCGCCGCCACCGCCGACCGGCGCGTCGAACGGGTCGCCGGCCGCGAGGGACCCCGCCGCGATGTCGGGGGACGCCACCGTGGCGACCAGGGTGCGGGCGAGGCACTGCCGGAGGATCTCGCGCAGCAGCCAGGTCGCCCGGCCCGACCGGTCGCTGTGGTCAGCGAGGACCACCGGGGCGGCGCCCTCCGCCACCGCCGCCCGGGCGAGGCGCACGCCGTCGGCGATCGTGTGGATCCGCGTCGCCTCGAGCAGCGCGCGCCGCTGCCGCCACGCGAAATCCGCGACATCCCGCGCCACCCGCTCGGCGAGGGCCGGGTCGTCGTCGGTGATCGCCTGCACGGTCATCCCGCCGTCCGGGGCGTCGCCCCACGGGAAGCCGAAGAAGACGTTCACGTACACGTCCGGCTCGCGCGCCTCCCAGACGAGGGCCCGCTGCACGAGGTCGGACCACGGTGCGGCGCCGGTCCACTGCACGACGGTCGGCGAGAGGATCGGCACCTTGAGGGTCCGGTGCGCCGGCCGGAAGTCGCCGCGCACGGCGCGCACCAGCATCCGGGCGGCCCGCTGCCCCTGCAGGTGGCCGTCGTAATGCGGGAAGTACTTCACCGCGAAAGCCATGTCGGCGTGGTCGAGGAAGGCGGCGTCCTCGTTGCCGTGCAGGTCGAAGGTCCCGACCAGGATCGACCCCTCGCCCACCGCGGCGCGCACCTGGCGGGCGATGTCGGCCTCCGGCCTGGGGACGCCGCGCACCGCCATCGCGCCGTGCAGGGCGAGATAGACCCCGTCGAACGGGCCCTGCGCCCGCAGCTCCGCCACCATCTGCCCGAGGAAATGCGCGTAGGCGTCGGCGGTGATCCAGCCCGAGGCGGTGCCGGTGCGCGGCCAGAGCGGCGAGGTGATCCCCACGAGCTCGACGCCGTCGTACTCCCGCGCCACCTGCACGAAGCCGCCCATGTAGCCCTTGGGATCGGTGGCGAGCAGCGCGGCCCCGGCGGCCGGTGAGCCGGGATAGATGAAGTCGTCCCGGGTCGTGTCGTTCGGCAGGAACGTGACGGTCTCGTGCGTGAACTGGAGGACGGCAAGGCGCATCGATGGTCGGTCCTCTGGGATCCGGGTGACGGTCAGGAGATCTCGCGCACGAGCTTCGCGATGAGCGAGCGTCCGAAGGCCGCGAAGCTCTCGGCGGTCATCACGAAGGCGCCCTCCCCGCCGATCACGACGCTCCGGTAATACGCGGCCAGGCCGCCCGCCGGATTGGTATGCTCTTTCAGGAAGGCCGGCATCCCCTCGGGTTCGGTGAGGATGACGATGCCGTTCACCGTGATGCCGGCCGCCACGGCGGCGTCCCGGGCCTCGGCGATGGGCCGCCCGGCATTGCCGGTGCCGTCACCGGAGATGTCGATCACCCGGCGCTCGGCGCGGAACGGCGCGCGGGCCAGAAGGTCGGCGGCGAAACCGATCGCGGACCCGATGGCGGTGCGTCCGTAGAACGGCCGCGGCACCGCGCGGAGGCGCGCCGCGAAGGCGGCCGCGTCCTGCGCCGAGGCGATCACCATCCAGTCGACCGCGACCTGCTGCTCGCCGGGTCCGGCCCAGTCGAACAGGGCGACGCCGATGCGCCCGGTCAAGCCGTCGCCGATGGCGCGCAGCACGCGCGGGTCGCCGAAGGCCTCGGCGTAGCCGCGGCGCTCGAGGTCGAACCGGGCCTCGCTGATGCTGAGCGACACGTCCACCGCGAGGACGAGGAGGAGGTCGACGCCCGTATCCGCGGCGCGGGCGGGGCGGCCGGCCAGCGACAGGGCGGCGAACATCCCGGACAGGAACGGGCGTCGCCGCATGGCCGACCCTCGATCTCGGGCGCCCGCGCGGGACGGCGGGCCGCTCACCCATGCAACGAGCCTGCCGACCCGCCGGTTCGAGCGCTCCGGCCGCGACGCGCGAAGGTTCCGCTCCCGCGGCGCGGACCCGCGCCGCTTTCGGCCGCATCACGGGCCGGAGCGGCCGCCCTACCTGCCGCGGATCGGGGCGCCGCCGGCGCCGCCCACCCAGAGACAGTCGTCATGCAGCGTGTTCGCCGAATCGGTCGTGCCATCGAGAACGGGATCGTCGGAGCCGTGACCGGGACGGTCGCAGGCGTCAGCCGGATGATCGACGGGCTGATCGGGCTGGTGGGCCGCCTGTCCGAGCGCCTCGACGCTCGCCTGTCGTCGCTCGCCGACGCGTCCCGGGCGCGCCACCGGCGCGAGGGCCGCCGGCAGATCGACCCGATCTCGCTGGAGTAGCAGCGCGCGACCCCGCGCCTAGAGCCCCGGTCCCTTGGCGGCCCCGAAGATGCGGCCCGGCTTGCCGTCGGCCGCGCCCTGGAGCAGGACGACCCAGCTGTCCGCGTCGGCGACGCGGGCCTGGGTGTCGGGCACCTCGAAGCGGGTCGGCTGGCCCGTCCAGGGACCGAGCCGCTGCATGCCTCGGACGACGTTGACGTAGGTCGCCGTCCGGCCGCCGTTCTCCCCGGACTGGATCGCGATGGCGCGGCTGCGGAGCACGGGCACCAGCCAGACGTCGCCGCGGATCTCGGTCTTGGCCTCCGGGGCCGCCCCGACCTCCACTAGGATCCGGTCGCCGTTGGTCTCCCCGCGCACCGGCACCGGCAGCCCGCCGTGCTGGCAGGCATCGCGGATCAGGCGCTCCAGGGCCGGCCGGTCGGACCCGACGGCGAAGCCGTTGCCGTCGACCACGACCTGGGGCGTGAACACCTGTCGGGCCCCGCGGCCCCGCGCGTAGGCGCGCTGGCGCTCGGTCAGCGGCCGCAGCGCGAGCGTGTCCTTCCAGCCGAGATAGTCCCAGTAGGTCACCGGCAGGGTCAGGGCGATGACGCCGGGCTTGTGGGCGAGGTCGCGCAGGACCGGGTCGGCGGAGCGGCAGGCGCCGCAGCCCTGGCTGGTGAAGAGCTCGACCACGGCGCGGACGGGCTCGGCCCGCGCCGGCATCGCGGCCAGCGTCGCGCAGGCAAGCAGCGCGGCGCGCAGCGCGCGGCGGTCGCGGGTCGGGGCGCGGTGCCGGGGCGTCATCGATCCATCAGACCGTCTGCGAGGCCGAAGGTGAAATCACGTTGGCTTGAGAGATCTCTACTGTCGGTTGAAGTGGCGCCGGCGCCACTCTCGGCTTGGGCAGCATGTCGGGCCGCCAGCGGCGATGCATCCACAGCCACTGGCCGGGGTTCTCCCGCACCCAGCCCTCGACCACGGCCGTCATCGCCTGCATGGCGCCGGCGACGTCGATGGTCCCGTCGGCCGCCCTGGGCAGGTCCAGGGGCGGCGTCAGCTCGAGGCGGAAGCGGCCCTCCGGCAGGCGCACGACGCGCACGCCGTGCACCGGGCAGTCGTAGTGGCGGGCGAGCTTGGCCAAGAGGGGGTTGGCGAGGCATGGCCGGCCGAGGAACTCCACCACGACGCCGCGGGTGAAGTGCTGGTCGATCAGTTGACCCAGGTGGCCGCCGGTCTCGACCACGTCGCGCATGGCGAAGACGGCGCCCGGCGTGGAGGCGGCGAGCCCGCCCATCGTCCGGCGGCGGACCTCCTGGACGAGGCGCGCGGCGGCGGGGTTGTTCGGCGGCCGGAACACCGCGGTGGCGTCCAGGCCGAAACGGGCCGCGCAGATCGCCGGCAATTCCCAGTTCGCCAGATGCGCCGAGAAGATCAGACCGGGCCGGCCATCGTCGCGCAGGGCGTAGAAGTGCTCGATCCCGGCGACCTCCGTCCGCAAGTCGCCGGTGGCGGCGGGATCGTAATCGAACAGGCTGTCGAGATGGGCGTACTCGGCCCCCGTCCGGCCGAGATTGTCCCAGGCCTCCAGGGCGATCCGCTTCCGCTCCGCCTCCGACATGTCGGGGAAGGCCGCCCGGAGGTTCGCCATCGCCGTGCGGTGCGCCGGCAGGAGCGGTCCGAGGGTTCGCAGGAGCGCGGCGCCGAGTGCCGTGGACCGGACCGGCCCGAGGATCCGGGCCAGCAGCACCAGGGCGCGGATCACCGGGATCATCGCGAAGCCCGCGAGGCGCGGGTACGACCGTTTGAGCAGGAGGGCGAGACGCAGCACAGTCGATTCCAGAGAACGGTACGGGCGGCCCCCCAGCGCACCCGTACAGCGACGTTTACGACAAGTCTCCCGCAGCGCGAAATGCGGATCGCCGCACCCGGTGACGGTGCGGCGCCGGGCGGGTGCGCCGCTGCCGGCGCTACAGGCTGACGAGGATCTTGCCGAACACCCGGCGCGATTCGAGGCGCTCCAGACCCTGCGCGAAATCCGCCAGCGGGTACACGGTATCCACCACCGGTCGAATGCCCGCTTCCATCTTGGCGAGGGCCTGCCCGATATTCGCGAGCGAGCAGCCGAACGAGCCGGTGATGCGGTACTGCTGCTGGAACAGCTGCATCAGGTTCATGGTCGCCGAGACGCCCGAGGTCGATCCGCAGGTCACGAGTCGGCCGCCGCGCTTCAGGCAGAGCAGGGAGCCGTTCCAGGTATCGGCGCCGACATGCTCGAACACCACGTCGACGCCCTTGCGCTTCGTGAGCCGGCGGACCTCGCCCTCGAAGCGCTCGGTGCGGTAGTTGATGACGTGGTCGGCGCCGAGCTCGGCGGCCTTGCGACCCTTCTCGTCGTCGCCGACCGTCGTGTAGACGGTGCAGCCGATCGCCTTGGCCATGCGGATCGCCGCGGTCCCGATCCCGGAGCCGCCGGCATGGACCAACACGCTCTCGCCGGGCTCAAGGCGCGCGTTGTCGAACAGCATGTGCTGGACCGTGCCGAAGGCGATGCCCGCACAGGCGGCGTCGGTGTCGCTGACGCCGTCCGGCACCTTCACGACGAGGCGGGCCGGCATGGTCACCAACTCCCGGGCGAAGCCGTCGAGATGGAAGCCCATCACGCCGGACACGTCCTCGCAGAGGTTGTCGCGCCCCTCGCGGCAGGCCTTGCACTTGCCGCAGGTCATGGCGCCGTACGGCACGACCCGGTCGCCCGCGACGAGGCCGGTGACGCCCGCCCCGACCGACTCGACGATCCCGGCCGCCTCCGCGCCGACGATCAGCGGCATCTTCCGCTTGGCGAAGGCCATGCCGCGGAAGCCCCAGACGTCGATGAAGTTGAGGCCGACCGCGCGGATGCGGATCCGGACCTCGCCGGCGCCGGGCGCGGGCGGCGGCTCGATCTCGGTGAGGCGCAGGTCGCGGTCGCCGAACAGTTGGAGGGCTCGCATCGTGTCTCTCGTCACTCCGGCGCCAGGTAGCGCCGCCGCGCCCATCCGAGGGCGCGTCCGGCCTTCACCCGGCACCACGTGGTGCGGCTCGGCGTGTCGTTGGTGCAGCCGAAGACCAGGGCGCGGCTGCGGATCTCACCGATCTGCTCGGCGGACGGGTCCGGCTCGGCGCGGATGCTGAGCGGCTCGCCCGGCGGCAGGCCGGAAATTCGGTAGACCTGCGGCTCCGCCCGGGCGTCGCCCGGGGCCAGGAGAGCCGCGCCGCAGAGGGCGGCGGTGAGGGCGAGGCTGGCGCGCATCGGCAGAATCGTCCGGTTCGGCGGCGCCACCGTCAGGTCCGGTGGACACCCATCATGGCGGTCAGGCCGCCATCGACGGGCAGCACGGTCCCGGTGATGTAGGATGCCCCCTCGCCCATCAGGAAGGCCGCCAGCGCCGCGACATCCTCGGGCCGCCCGAAGCGGCCGGCGGGAATCTGGCGCTCCATCCCGTCGCGGTAGGCGGCGTAGCGCTCCATCATGGCGGTGTCGACGAAGCCCGGGGCGATGACGTTGACGGTCACGCCGCGCTTGGCGGTCTCGATCGCCAGGGTGCGGCAATAGGCGATGAGCGCGCCCTTGGTCGCCGCGTAGGCGGCGTTGCCGGCATTGGCCCGCAGGGCGGCCACGGAGCCGACCGCCACGATGCGGCCCGCGCGCGCCCGGGTCATCTCCCGCACCAGCGCCTTGGCGAGGCGCGTCAGCGAGAAGAAGTTGACCTGCATGGCGGCCTCGGCCCGCTCCTGATCGAGCATCGCCGCGAGGGCGTCGCAGGACTGGCCGGCATTGTGGACGAGGCCGTAATAGCCCGCGGCCTCGGCGGTCTCGCAGAAGGTGTCCAGCGCGGCCCGGTCGGCGAGGTCGACGGGATGGGCCGCGAAGGACCGGTCCGGGTAGGTCGTCCGCAGCTCGGCCAGCAGCGCCTGCGCGGCCTCGGCCGAGGCGCGGTAGGTGAAGTCGACGCCGAGGCCGGATCCCGCCAGCGCGCGGACGATCGCGGCGCCGATGCCGGACGCGCCGCCGGTCACGAGGACCCGGCGCGGGGTGTCGGCGGCGCTCACGCGGGCTCCGCGCCGAGGACCAGGCAGGTGTTCTGGCCGCCGAAGCCGAACGAGTTCGACAGCACGGTCCGCACCGGCAGATCGCGGGCGGTCTCCACGATGTCGAGGGCGATGGTCGGGTCCGGCACGCGGTGGTTGATGGTCGGCGGGATGCGGCCGTGGCGGATGGTCAGCAGCGAGACCGCCGCCTCGATGGCGCCGGCCGCCGTGAGGGTGTGGCCGATCATCGACTTGTTGGAGGTGACCGGCAGGGCGGCCGCGCGGTCGCCGAACACGGCCGCGAGGCCCAGGGCCTCCATCTTGTCGTTCTCCGGCGTCGAGGTGCCGTGCGCGTTCACCGTGTCGATCGCCTCGGCCGCCACACCGGCATCGTCCAGGCTCGCCCGGATCGCCGCGATGATCGGCGCGCCGTCGGGGCTGGACCGGGTGCGGTGGAAGCCGTCGCCCTTCTCGCCGCAGCCGAGGACGTAGCCGAGGATCGCGGCGCCGCGCGCGACGGCGACCTCGGCGTCCTCCAGCACCAGGGCGGCCGCGCCCTCGCCCATGACGAACCCGTCCCGGTCCTTCGAGAACGGCTTCGAGGCGGTCGCGGGCTCGTCGTTGCGGGTCGAGAGCGCCGAGAGCAGCGAGAAGCGGATCAGCGATTCCGGGTTCACCGAGCCGTCCGTGCCGATGCAGAGCGCCGCCGCGGTCTCGCCGCGCCGGATCGCCTCGACGCCGAGCTGGATCGCCGTGGCCCCCGACGAGCAGGCGGTCGAGAGCGAGATCGGCGAGCCCTTCGTGCCGAAGCGGTCAGCGATGCGATCGGCGACCGTGCCGAAGATGAACAGGTCGTGCCAGGGATCGAAGCGGCGCGTCGCCGCCGCCCGCAGGAGGCCGGCGTAGTCGACCGGGCCGTCGCCGCCCGCGGCCTCGGCCAGGGCCTGCCGCTGCGGCCACTCCATCTCGACCGGCGGGACCGCGATGAACAGGGCGCCCGGGAAATCGCCCCTGGCGCCGATCCCGGCCTGCGCCACCGCCTCCTCGGCGGCGACGGCGGCGAACCGCTCGGACAGGAGCGGCGCGACGAGCGGATCGGTGTCGAGGAAGTCCACCGTCCCGGCGATGCGGGTGCGCAGCGTGTCGGTCGGGAACCGCGCGATCGCGTGGATGCCCGACCGGCCCTCGGTCATGGCCGCCCACGTGTCGGCCTGTCCCTGACCGAGGGAGGAGACGACGCCGATGCCGGTGACCGCGACGAGCGGCCGGCCCCTGGCGTCGCGGTAGGATCGCGCGCTCATGGAGCGGTCCTTACGGGATTTTCCGCCGCGGTACACCTCCGCGCGGGCGGTGCGGCGCGCCCGGCGCCGGGACGACGGGCGCCGTCCCGGCGGGAAGCCTCAGGCGCGCGGCGCGTTGGCGAGGCGGAGCACCGTCTGCAGCAGGACGTCGGCGCCGGCGGCGCAGTCGGCCTGCGTGGCCGATTCCGACTCGTTGTGGCTGACGCCGTCCTTGCACGGCACGAAGATCATCGCCGCCGGGACCTTCGCGGCGAGGTTGCAGGCGTCGTGGCCGGCGCCCGAGATGATCCGGCGGCGCGGATGCCCCAGGCTCTCGGCGGACGCGTCGATCGCCGCCACGATCGCGGGGTCGAACGGCACCGGCTCCTTCCGCCAGATCCGGGTCAGCGCGATCTCCAGATGGCGCCGCGCCGCGATCTCGGCGGCCGCCTCGCCGAGCGCCGCCTCCATCGCGTCGAGGGTCTCGGAGCGCGGATCGCGCACGTCCACCGTGAAGGCGACCCGGCCCGGCACGACGTTGCGGGAGGGCGCCAGGATCGCGGCCTCGCCGATCGTCGCCACCGCGGTGGGCGCGTGGCCCAGCGCGATCCGCTCGGCGGCCAGGGCGAATTCCGAGAGCGCGAGCAGCGCGTCGCGGCGGCGCGGCATCGGCGTCGTCCCGGCGTGGCTCTCGAAGCCGGTGATCACGCCGTCGAACCACATGATGCCCTGGCCGCCCTCGACCACGCCGATGGTCTTGCCCTCGGCCTCCAGGATGGGCCCCTGCTCGATGTGCAGTTCGACGAAGGCGCCGATCTCCCGCGTGCCGACGGCCTCCACCCCGCGGTAGCCGATGGCGTCGAGGGCCTCCGCCACCGTGGTGCCGGCGGCGTCGCGCTTGGCCAGGATCTCGTCCGTGGTGAAGTCGCCCGCGTAGGCCGCCGAGGCCATCATGGCGGGGGCGAAGCGCGAGCCCTCCTCGTTGGTCCAGTTGACCACGAGGAGCGGCGCCTCGGTCTCGATGCCGGCATCGTTCAGGCTGCGCATCACCTCGAGCCCCGCCAGCACGCCGAGGACCCCGTCGAACTTGCCGCCGGTCGGCTGGGTGTCGAGGTGCGAGCCGAAGGCGATCGGCTTGCGGCCCATGTCGCGGCCCGGCCGCAGGGCGTACTGCGTGCCGAGCGCGTCGACCGACACGGTGAGCCCGGCCGCCTCGCAGGCCTCCCGGAACCAGTCGCGGACCTGGCCGTCCTCGGCCGAGAGCGTCAGGCGGTTGATGCCGCCGGCCGGCGTGCCGCCGAATTGCGCGGTCTCCAGGATCGTCGCCCAGAGGCGCGCTCCGTCGGCGCGCAGGTTGTGGGTCTTGCTGAGGCTCATCTCGGCCATGCCGGTTCCTTTCACGGCGGATCGCCGTGCGACGCTGACGTTATAGGCGGGCGCGGCCGACTTCGCAGCGCTCCCACCACGCGCACCCGAGAGCAACCGCGGTGCCAACCGGGCCGGTCAGGCCAGCGGGCGCCGCACCGGGTTGGCGCGCAGGAGCGCGATCGCGTCGACCCGGAGGGCGACGGCGATCTCGCCGAGAGCGCCCGCCTCGATGTTGCTGATCCCGTCCTGGTCGGCGACGTCCGCGGCGATCAGGAAGACGTTCTCGCGCTGGGCCGCGGGCCGCTCGGCGACCGCCGCGACGTGGCGCAGGTTCTCGGCCCGGCCGAGGCGGGTGCGAGCCCGGGCGATGCCCTCGTAGAGCTCCGTCTCCAGCATGAGCGCGTCGTAGCCCTTCATCAGGACCGGGTCGGCCTTCAGGCCATGCAGGGCGGCGTCGAATTCGGGGCCCGCGACCTCGCCGTCGGCCACGATGACGTTGGCGGCGGCCGAGACCGCCGCGAGCATCAACGCCTTGTCGCCGGCATAGGCCGTCACGGTACGGCCGACATGGCCGAAGAGGTCGCGCAGGAGGCTCATTCCGGAGGGTCGGCCGCGGAGTCGGGGTGGCTGCTGGGACGCGAGGGATAGCAGAGGACGGCACGGAGGGAACCCGTCGCCGCGCGACCGGCCATAAAGGCGCGCGGTACCGGCGGCCAGACATCCTTCGGCAACATGGCCATGCGACTCATACGGCCGACCGCGTCCTCGAGCGCGGCCGACGGAACGCGGCCTCGACGATCCCCCCTCAGCCGGTTCCGCGCCCGTCGTCACGCCGCCGGAGCGATGTTCGGGTGCCCCCCAGGCCCGGACCTCGAGCCGGCGGCGGTCTCCGCCGCGAGATGATCGACCACCGCCGACAGAGCCGCGCGCTCCCGCGCGCCCGACCGGCGCGCGGCCGCGAACACGCCCATCTGCCTGTCGGCGCTGGTCCCCTCCGCCACGATCCGCGCCGCGTGCCCGCAGGCGGCGGCGCAGCCCAGCGCCTCGGCATCCTCGGCGATGTCGGCGAGAAGGGTCTCGACCAGCGCGGAGACCGGCACCGTCCGGACCTGCGCCTCGTCGATGAGCGTCGCGCGCACGCCGTCGCACTCGGCCCGCCAGAGATTCTCCATGACGAAGCCGCGGGAGGCGGCGGTCAGGCCGGCATTGAGCCGCTTGTCCCGGACCACCCGGCGCACGAGGCAGCGGAACAGCGCGGCGATGCACAGCGCGTCGTCGAGGCGCGTGCAGCTGTCGGCGACCCGCAGTTCGAGGGTCGGATATTTCAGCGACGCGCGCACGTGCCACCAGAGATAGCTGGCATCCGCGATGGCGCCCGAGCGGGTCATCACGTCGACGTAGCGGGCGTAGTCGTCGGCATCGGCGAACAGCTCGGGCACGCCCGTGCGCGGCAGCTCGGCGTAGGCGCGCATCCGGTAGCCGGCGAGGCCGGTCAGTTGCCCCTGCCAGAACGGCGAGCCGGTGGAGAGCGCGAGCAGCACCGGCAGGTAGGGCAGCAGCCGGTTGATCAGCCCGACCCGCGCCTCGGGGTCCGGGACCTCCACGTGGACGTGAAGGCCGCAGACGAGGTTGCGCCGGCCGAGCATCCGGAGGTCGGCCATGATCCCGTGGTATCGGGCCTTGTCGGTGGGGCGCTGGTCACGCCACCGGGCGATCGGATGCGTGCCCGCGGCGAAGGTCAGGATCCCGCGCTCGGCGCCGATCTCCGCGAGGCTGCCGCGCAGATCCGCGAGATGCCCCCGTGCCTCGGCGAGATCGGCGGTCGGCGGCGAGGCCACCTCAACCTGGCACTGGAGCTGCTCGCGCTCGGCGTCGTCGAGGCGGGCCCGCACGGCGGCATGGAAGGCCCGGAGGCCGGCCCGCGGCGTGCCGCGCGTGCGCGCATCGGCCAGGAAGAACTCCTCCTCGATGCCGAACCTGTAGGCGTGGGCCATCCGCGCTCCCTGCCCCGGACGGGCCGATCCGCGTCCGGCGAACGCCGCCGCACCGGCCGGGTTCCGACCGGGCCGGCGGCGCGAGAAGCCTCAGCGCCAGAAGGGCTTGACGTCGAGGAGCTCGGACCGTGCGTCCGCGGCCTCGTCGAGCAATTTCTGTGCCCCCGGATCGTCGGAACCCGGCATCGGCGGTCCCGACAGGCTCTCGGTCATCGCCCGGGCCGTCTCCAGATCGTTGAGCGCGCCGAGATGGTCCTGCAGGTCGGAGAGCGCGGCGCCGAACTTCTCCTGCCGGCGGACCGCCTTCTTCTTCCGGTAGAGACCGGCGAAGAACTCCGCGCCGTAGCGGAGCTTCTTGGCGGCGATCCGCGCCCGGTGCCGCGTGTGCGGATCGAGGTGCCGGAGGCCGCGCCCGCGCTTCTTGAGGCGCGCGCGCGCCTTGTCGAGCACCTGCGCGGCGAAGTGGCGCCCGTCGACGGCCGCGTCGGGGCCGGCGGCCCAGGAGCCCGCCTCGACCCAGCCGGCGAAGTCGATGACGAGCGCGCGCCATTGCGGGCTCTCGAGGGTCTCCGAGACCGCGTCGTACGCGGTGGCGCGCTCCGCCTCGGCGCGCGCGCGCAGGGCGTCCAGGCCGGGCTCGTCGGGGCGCTGTTCCGCGAGATCCGGCAGCGTGTCGCTCAGGAATACGTCGAGGTTGCGGGCGTGGCCGAAGGGCTCGGTGACGCGCTTGATCTCGTCGTTGAAGCCGGCCGCCCGGGGATCGCTCTCCAGCATGGGCCCGAACAGCGACAGCGCCGAGCGCAGGCGGCGCAGGGAGACGCGGATCTGGTGGAGCGCCTCGGGCGGGCGGCCGCCTTCCAGGAAGGCGGTCTCGTTGAGGCGCATGTGGCGCAGGCAGGCGCGCGCCACCCGGCGGAAGACCTCCCCGGCGCTCGCGCCCTCGGGCAGTTCCACCGCCTCGGCCTTCACGACGCCGGGCTCGATCCCGTCGAGGAGCGCGTAGCCGACCGCGCTCTTGGCTTTCACGCCGAGGCGCAGCGGCACGGTCTCGGCCAGCTCCCGCGCCAGCGCGAACAGGTCGGCCGGATCGCCGGACTGGAGTTCCAGCTCGACCTCGCAGAGCGGCGCGACGCCCGAGTCGGTCTCGACATGGCCCTCGTCGAGGGTGACGAGCACGCGCGACTCGCCCTGCGCGACCGGGATCTCTCGGCGCTGCACCACGGTGGCGAACAGCCGCTCCAGCGGCGCGTCGGCCTCGCGCAGGATCGGCCCGGCGGCCGTGTCGGCCCAGGCCGCGGGCTCCGGCGCCTGCCCGGCGATCTCGCTCTCCCACTCGGCCCGGTCGAACAGGCCAACGCCGCCGCTCCCGGCCTTCACGGTCTGGATATGGCGGTCGCCCTTGGCGCGGACGCGCAGGGTCAGGCCGTTCTTCCGGAGCGCGCGATCGGGCGTGTCGTAGTAGGTCGTCACCAGGGATTCGGGCTCGGTCGCCGACGCGTCCTTCAACCGGGGATGGGACGCGAGCGCCGTCAGATCCGGCCCGGCGCAGTCGAGCTTCAGCTCGACCTCGCGGGGCTCCGCCGCGGCGTGGCTATCGGTGTCGCTCATACGCTCCTCTTCGTCGCCTGCCCCGGCTAACGAGCCAGGGATGGGCTCCGGTTGCATCGCATCCTGCGTCGCATCTCGCGGAGCCGGCATCGGGGCGTGACCGTCCGACGCACCCGCGGCAGCAAAGGCGGCGGCGCCGCCGTCGTCAAGCTGGGACGGGACCGGTCGCCCGCGGCGGATGGATGCTGCGCTGCGTTAAAATCGCGCTTTCCCAAAACGGCACGGCGTGGCAAGACAAATTGTCCACAATCCATCTGCCTCGCAGCCCCGGCCCCGACCGCCCGGAGGCGCACACGGCGCCGCGACGCGCCGGCGCGGCGGATTCCCCTTCGAGCGAGCGGTGCGCCCCTTGTGGACGGCGGCACCGCGGAGAAGATGCGGTCGGTGGCTGCTTTGAAGACACTCCTCGTCGGCGTGATCGGGCACGTCGATCACGGCAAGACGGCGCTCGTCCGCGCGCTCACCGGCGTCGAGACCGACCGGCTCAAGGAAGAGCGCGCCCGCGGCGTGTCCATCGTGCCGGGCTTCGCGCTGCTGACCGCCGCGCAGGGCGAGATCGACCTCGTCGACCTGCCGGGCCACGAACGGTTCGTCCGCGCCATGATCTCCGGCGCCACCGGCATGCGGGCCGTTCTGCTGGCGGTCGACGCCCACGAGGGCATCAAGCCGCAGACGGTGGAGCATCTCGAGATCGCCGCCCTCATCGGCGTCCGCCGCGGTGTCCTGGCGCTGACCAAGGCGGACCTCGCGACGCGCGAGACCGTGGCCGCGCGCGCCGCCGAGATCGCCGCAGCGGCCGCCCGGGCCGGGATCGAGGCCGGCCCGGTCATCGCCACCTCGACCGTGACGGGCGACGGCCTGCCGGAGCTCGCCGCCGCCCTCTCGGCGCTGGTGGCGGAGACGGAACCGGTCCGCGACGACGGCTTCCCCTACCTTCCGGTCGACCGGGTCTTCTCCCGGCCGGGCTTCGGCACCGTCGTGACCGGGACGCTGCGACGCGGGCCGCTCGCGGTCGGCGACACCGTCGAGATCGCCCCCGGCGGCCGCACCGCCACGGTGCGCGGCCTGCAGATCCACGGGCGCGCGGTCGAGCGCGCCGAGCCGGGGCGCCGCACGGCGGTCGCCCTGCGCGGCATCGACCTCGACCAGATCGCCCGTGGGCAGGCGCTGTCGCTGCCGGGCCTGCTCGCGCAGAGCCCGTGGCTCGACGTGGCGATCACCGCGGCCGCGAGCCTGCCGGACGCCCTGGCAGGCGGCACGGCCTGCCGCCTGCTCTTCGGCACCACCGAGGTCGAGGCGCGGCTGCGGCTGCTCGACTGCGACGCCCTGGAGCCGGGCGCCAGTACCCAGGCGCAGCTCCACCTCGGCGAACCGGTGGCGGTGCCGGCGCGGGAGCCCTTCGTGCTGCGGCTCGATTCGCCCTCCGTCACGGTGGCGGGCGGCCGGATCCTCGACCCGGCGAGCCGCCGCCGCCGGCGCCACGATCCCCGGGTCATGGCCGACCTCGCCGCCCTGGCGGCGGGCGGTCCCGCCGAGGCGATCACGGTCCGCCTCGGGCAGCTCGGCGCGGCCGGGGCACCGCTCAACGAGCTCGCCCGGATCGCCGGTATCGCGCCGGACCGCGCTCGGCAGGCGCTCTCCGAAGACGGTGCCCGCGCGATCGGCGACCGCTTCGTCGGGGCCGCGGCCTTCGAGGCGCTGCGCACCGGCACGCTGGCCGCCCTGGCACACCATCACCGCGACTACCCGATGGAGCACGGCATCGCCCTGGAGCGCCTGTCCCGCGCCCTGGCGCTGCCCGAGGCGGTGACCGGCGCGGTCCTGCGCGACCTCGCGGCCGCCGGCGGCGTCGCCCAGGCGGGCGCCCTGTGGCGGCGGGCCGAGTTCGACCCCGCGCGGAACGAGAGCGAGGCCGCCCGCCGGCTGGAGCAGGTCTTCCGCCGCGCCGGCCTCAGCCCGCCCGACGAGGCCGAGGCCATCGGCCGGGACGTGCGCCGCCGCGAGGCGCTGACCTACCTCGTGGGAGCCGGCACGGTGATCCGCGCCGTCGACCGGGTGCAGCGCCGCGCCGTGCTGTTCCACCGGGAAGCGGTGGCCACCGCCAAGAGCCGCCTGATCGACGCCTTCCCGACGGCGCGGACGGCGGAGACCGGATTCCTGGCCCGCGAGGCCGGTGCGACCCTGGGAATCTCACGCAAGTTCTCGATCCCGCTGCTGGAGCACCTCGACGCCACGGGCTTCACCCGCCGGGCCGGGGATCGTCGGGTGATCGTCGCCCTCGAACCCGGTCGGGCGGTCCCGGACGCCGGCTGACGCGGCGCGCTCGCTGCGCCGGCGTCCCGCACTTCACCCCCCTCTTCCACGCTCGAGAAACGCGGCAGCGCGATCGGGAACGGTGCTAGTCGTCCACACCCAACCAGTCGCCGCGTCCGGGCTCGTAGCAGGTGTACCCGATCAGGCAGCTCGGGTTGTCGCGGGTCGGCCGAAAGGCGCGCCGCGCGATCTCGGTGGGCTCGCAGAACGAGCGGTCGCGGACGAACCGGTCGTAGGTCATGCCGCCGGTCCCGAGGACGAGCGCTCCGCGCGCCTGGATGAGGCGGATCGTCTGCTGACAGGTCATCGCCGTGCTAGACGGCCGCGTCTGCGCCGCCGCGGGTGACGCGGCCAGCACCAGCACCAGCACTGCCGCAATCCGGGTCATCATCGCCTAGGCCTCCGCGCGCCGTGGGTCCTGCGGACAACCCGGCGCGCCGCTGGTCCGCGCCGCGTCGCCTCGCCGCACGGCGATGCCGCGGGCCCTCATCAGTCCTCGAAGGCCTCGACGTGGACGGTCCCGGGCTCCTGGCGGCGGGCGCCCTCCTCGATCCGGGCGAGCTGCGCCTGCGCGCGGCCGCACGGGAACCCGTAGCGGGCGCGGACGCGCTCGCTGGCGATGCCCAGGGCCAGCCGGGTCAGCGCGACGAACTCGTCGAGCGGGTAGTCCTGCCCGACCGCGAGGTGGTCCTTGATCACCAGCGACGGCGAGTAGCAGGCCTCGCGGGTCCCGTCCGGCCACCGGATATGGAAGCGCATCTCAGGCATCGCGCGGGACCCGCAGCGTGTTCCAGGCCGCCGCCCCCGTGGCCGCGGCCATCAACGGCGCGTCCCCGGGCGCGAGTTCCGCGTAGGTCGGCAGGTGGCGCGCCGCGCAGGCGTCCCAGACATGCGCCCGGGCGACCTCTCGGCCGGCATTGCGCAGCCGCGCCCGCCGGCTCGGCTCCAGGCTCGCCCGCATGGCCGACGCAATGGCGTCGGTGTCGTCCGGGTTCACCGACAGGGCTTCGCCGGGGGCGATATACTCGGTGAAGGGCGGCCGGCCCGACACGATCACCGGCGTTCCGCAGGCCATCGCCTCGAGAACGCACAGACCGTAGCTCTCGGCGAGTGAGGGAGAGACCAGGGTGTCGGCGAGGCGGTAGAGGCCCGGCATGTCCGCCTGCGCCACGGCGCCGGTTCGGATCACCGGCAGCCCGGGCCCGACCTCGAGCCCCTCGCGCTCGAGCGTGGCGCAGCACCGGGCCTCGTAGCCGGCCTGATCGAGAGGCGGCGCGGCGCCGGCCACGACCAGCTGCGCGTCGGGGCAGGTTTGGCGCAGGGCCGCGAAGGCCTCGATGATCGCCAGCGTGTTCCTGCGCGCCTCGAAGCCGCCGACGCTGAGGAAGACCGGGCCGCCGCCGAGGCCGAGGCGGCGGCGGAGCGCGTCGTCTTCCGGCCCGGGATCGGGCGTGAAGGCCGCCCCGTCGACGCCCGTGCCGACCACGTCGGCCCGGGCGCCGTACTCGGCCGCCAGCGTCGCCGCCCAGGTCCGGCTGACGCAGAGCAGGCGCCCGGCATCGAGGATCGCCCGCTCCTCCCACTGCGCGAGCCGCGGATCCGTGAACGTGTCGATCCGGTGGACCGTGCGCACGAAGCCCGGGATCAGGCGGCGCCGGGTCAGGGTGGCGAGCGCGTTGCCGCTGATCCGGCACTGGGCGTGGAAGACGTCGAAGTCGCAGGCGGCGGGCGTCGAGAAATGCGCCAGGTAGTCGGCGATCCGGGCGCCGACCAGCGCGGCGGCCGGTCCCGCGACCGGCTTGGCCGCGACCGAGATCACCGGACACTGCGCCGCGCGGAAGAAGCCGCCGCCGGTCGGGTCGGGCGCGTGGACCACCGCCTCGTGGCCGAGCCTGCCCAGGGCCTCCCCGAGAGCCAGAGCATGGACCACGCCGCCGCGCGGGTCGGTCGAGTGCGTGAGGATCGCGATGCGCAAGCGGTCGACCATGGGACGGCTCACGGAGCCCCGCAGCCGGTCGGGGGACGCGCCGCGGCCCCGACCGCGCGCTCCGCCGCCCTCTCGGAGACGCGTCGGGGTTTGTTCTGCATGGTTCATGCCGACTCGGCGTCGGGCGTGCGGGTGCCGCGACGCCAACGTCGCTGGGGTCGACCCGCCGCGCCGATGTTGCCGGGAATCCTCGGGCAAGGGCGCGCCTCCCCACTCATGCCTAATTTTGCGTTACGAATTCAGTGCGTTTTCAAACTCTGCCCGGAACCGCTCTTTTCAGGGCCCTGTGTCAGATTGTATCTACCGCTCACGAGAGCCGGAGCCGTCGGTCCCGTGTCCAAGACGCTGAACACTGTCTTCCCCGCCCGCAGGATGCTGCGCCGCCTGGGCTTGTTGGGCGCCCTCTTGGTCCTTCCGACGGCGGTCCTCGCCTACGCGGACCTGCTGCCTGAATCCCTGGACATGCTGGGCTTCGACCTGGGCGACAGCCCGGACCTGCCCCACGTCGCTCGCCAGATCGCCATCGGCGCCCCGCTCAAGATCGTCGCCTTCGGGTCGTCCTCGACGGAGGGCGTGGGCGCGTCGACCCCGGCCAACGCCTACCCGGCCCGCCTGCAGATCGACCTGCGCAAGAAGCTGCACGGGATGGACGTGGCGGTCATCAACCGCGGCATCGGCGGCGAGCACGTCGACGACATGCTGGCGCGCCTCGACCGCGACGTAATCGCGGCCGAGCCCCAGCTCGTTATCTGGCAGACGGGCAGCAACGACCCGCTGCGCGGCGTGTCGCTCGACCATTTCCGCGAGGCCACCGTGTCGGCGATCCGCCGGATCCGGGAGGCCGGCATCGACGTGGTGCTGATGGAGCCGCAATGGTGCCCGAAGCTCGAATCCACGCCGGGCGCCTCGCGCTTCCGCGACGCGGTGCGCAGCATCGGCGACGAGCTCGACGTGCCGGTGATCCGCCGGGCCGACCTGATGCACGGCTGGGTGCGCGAGGGTAAGCTGACGACCAAACAGCTCTTCGCCGCCGACGGCCTGCACATGGCCGACCGCGGCTACGCGCTCCTGGCCGAGGCCGCCGCGCAGTCGATCCTGCAGGATGCCGGCCCGGTGCGCAGCCCCGAGGCAGTCGCCGAGTAGGCGCGCGATACCGGCACCGGCTGGACTCGGCCGGCGAAGCTCCCCATCTCGGCGCGATCGAGAGCGGAGCCGAATCTTGAGCCAGGACGCATTCAGGTACGACGACCGGGGCGCCGTCCCCCAGATGCACGCGACCACGATCCTGATGGTCCGCAAGGGCGGCCGCGTCGTCATCGGCGGCGACGGTCAGGTCAGCCTCGGCCAGACCATCGTGAAGGGGAACGCCCGCAAGGTCCGGCGCCTCGCCAAGGGCGCGGTGATCGGCGGCTTCGCTGGCGCCACCGCGGACGCGTTCACGCTGTTCGAGCGCCTCGAAGCCAAGCTGGAGCAGTATCCCGGTCAGCTGACCCGGGCCTGCGTGGAACTCACCAAGGATTGGCGGACGGACCGCTACCTGCGCCGGCTCGAGGCGATGATGCTGGTCGCCGACCGCGAGGTCAGCCTGCTCCTGTCGGGCTCGGGCGACGTGCTGGAGCCCGAGAGCGGCGTCATGGCCATCGGGTCTGGCGGCAATTACGCCTTGGCGGCCGCCCGCGCGCTGGAGGACGGCGACCTCGACGCCGAGGCGATCGTGCGGCGGGCCATGACGATCGCCGCCGAGATCTGCGTCTACACCAACGGAAACCTCGTCATCGAGGCGCTGGATACCTGAGACCGGGCCGGGCGGAGCCGAGTTCGCCGGCTCCGCCGCCGTCGCCGTGCGCTCGATCGCACACGGTGTGCCCGCGTCGCCCGGATCCCGTCGCGGGCGCACGCGCATCGGCGCGGGGTCTGCCCGGCTGAACGCGGGTCATCACAGCTTCCGCGCGAAACGCGCCGCGGGCGAATACGCTACGGCGCCGGTCTTCGCATCCTGCAAACCTTCCTCGAAGCCGCGCACGAATCGTAGCGCCGCAACGAAATCCGGCCCGACGCCTCTTATCTCAGGTTGTACTCGCCGACGACAACAGTGCGCGGGACGATCACCGACGCTCGATTGCTGACAGCAGGTTTTCAACCGCCGTTCAACCGGGTTCATCCGGGCGATACAGCCCGCTGTAAGACAAAATTTACAGCGTATAATTTATCACAACCGCCAGGGAACCAAATCCGAATTCCCGAATGGGGCCCTGGGGACTGAAAATGCGCTCGATCAACGATGTCCGGATCGTAACGAAGCTGACTGCCGCATTCGGCAGCCTGGCGGCGGTCACGGTGGGGATCAGCGCCATCGGATACAGTCACCTGTCTTCGATCGAGCGCGTCAATCATCTCACGGAGCACTCCTATCAGGTCATCTCCGCCCTCGACGGCCTCACGCAGGCGATGGTCAATCAGGAGACGGGCCTGCGCGGCTACCTGATCGCGGGCGATCCGAAATTTCTGGAGCCGCTCCGCGCCGGCCAGAAGTCCTTCAAGGTGTCGCTGGAGAGCGCCAAGTCGCTCACCGCCGACAACGCCGCCCAGCAGGCGCGCCTGGAGGCCGTGCGCGGCTCGGCGGAGACATGGTCGAACGATATCGCCGCCAAGGAGATGGCCCTCGTCGAGGCGGGGAACCTCGACAAGGCCCGGCAGATCGAGGCGAGCGGCGCCGGCAAGGCGTCCATGGACGCCCTGCGCGCCAAGATCGGCGAGGCCGAGAAAGCGGAGCGCGACCTCCTCGCCGCCCGAAGCGACGAGCAGGCGCGCTCCTTCGGCGCCGCCTACCTCGCGAGCCTGCTCGGCAGCGTCGCCAGCGTCGTCATCGCGGGGCTGCTGGCCTTCCTCGTCTTCGCCATGCTGACCCGCCCCCTCGGCCGCCTCGTGGCCGTGCTGCAGCGCATGGCCCGCGGCGAGATCGAGGCCGAGATCAAGGAGGCCGCCCGCGGCGACGAGATCGGCGCGGTCGGGCGTGCCGTGGACGGGATCAAGGCGATGGTCGCCAAGAAGGCCGCGGAGGAGGCCGAGATGAAGCGGATCGCCGACGCGGCCGCCGCGGCCGAGCGGCGCCGGACCATGATCGAACTCGCCGACAGCTTCGATCGCGCGGTCGGCGGCATCGTCGGCATGGTCTCGTCCTCGGCCACCGAGCTGCAGGCGACCGCCCGGACCATGTCGGCGACGGCGTCCCAGACCTCGAGCCAGTCGAACACGGTCGCGGCGGCCGCCGAGGAGGCCGCCTCCAACGTCAACACCGTCGCGGCCGCGGCCGAGGAACTCGGCTCGTCGGTGCAGGAGATCGGCCGGCAGGTGGACGGCTCGGCGCATCTGGCGCAGCGGGCCGTCTCCGACGCCGATCAGACCGGCGCGCTCGTCCAGGAACTGAGCAATTCCGTGTCGCGGATCGGCGACGTGGTCGGGTTGATCTCCAACATCGCCGGCCAGACCAACCTGCTTGCCCTCAACGCCACCATCGAGGCGGCCCGCGCCGGGGCCGCCGGCAAGGGCTTCGCGGTCGTCGCCTCCGAGGTGAAGGCCCTGGCCGAGCAGACTGCCAAGGCGACGCACGAGATCTCCGGCCAGATCGCGCAGATCCAGGCCTCGACCGGGCAGGCGGTGACGTCGATCGCCGGCATCACGGACCGGATCCGCGAGATCAGCGGCGTCGCCACCTCGATCGCCGCCGCGGTCGAGGAACAGGGTGCGGCGACCCAGGAGATCGTCCGCAACGTCGCGCAGGCGGCCGTCGGCGCCGGCGAGGTCACGAGCAACATCTCCGGCGTGGCCGGCGCGGCCGAGGAGACCGGCGTCGCCGCCGGCCAGGTCCTCGACGCGGCCTCGGAGCTGTCCCGGCAATCCGAGCACCTGACTGCGGAGGTCAGCCGCTTCCTCGACACCGTCCGGGCGGCCTGATCGGGTCGGGCGCGGCGCCCGCCGCGCCCCTTTTTCATCAGGACCCTGCTCAGAGGCGTGACAAATAATTCCGGATCAGCTCAGTTTACGACGTCTTGACGAATAACCGGCATTTTGACGCCAATCGCGTCTCGACGGTCGGATAGCAATGAAAATCGGCGGAAAACTCCTGAGCTTCGTCGGCGCCTGCAGCCTGACGACGCTGGTCGTAGCAGGGGTCAGCGTCGCGACGCTGAAGAGCTTCGAGCGCTCGCTGACGAGCGTCGAGAGCGCGTCGATCCGGGCGCTCGACGCCGCGAACTTCAACCGCCTCGCCGCCGAAGTCACCATGGACTCGCGCGGCGTCTACGCCTCCGCCGACCGCGCGGAAGCCGCGAAGTACACCGCCGGGATCCGCAAGGGTCTCGCCGAGATGGACGCGCTGCGGGCCGACTGGGCACCGCGGGTGACCGAGGCCGAGCGGCCGCTCTTCGAGACGATGGTGCGCAACGCCGACGCGTTCCGCGCCCTCCGCAGCGCCCTCGCGGACGCGGGCGACACGACCGGCCCCAAGGCGGCCGCGGAGCTCGGGTTCAACGACGCCAACCGGGCAAACCGCAAGGCCTTCCAGGCCAGCATCGACGCCCTGGTGAAGCAGGGCCGGGGCGAGATGGCGGCGATCAAGGCCGACACCCAGGCCCTGTTCGAGACGCGCACCCTCCTCCTGCTCGGCCTCGCCCTGATCGGCACCGTGATCTGCTGCGCCCTCGGCCTGCTCATCGGTCAGCGGCAGATCGCCCGGCCGCTGCGGGCGGTCTCGGACGCGATCCAACGCCTCTCGCGCGGCGACCACACCCTGCCCGCCGTCAAGCCGGGACGCGACGAGATCGGCGCGATCTGGACGAGCATGCAGGTCTTCAGCGACACGATGCGGGAGGCCGAGGGCCTGCGGCACGAGCACCAGCGGCTGGAGGCCGACACGGCGACGCGCAAGCGCGCCGAGATGGCCGGGCTCGCCGAGCGGTTCCAGGGCAGCATCGGCGGACTCGTCGAGCACCTCGCCGGGGCCGCCGCCGGGCTGGAGCGTGCCGCCGCGACCATGGCGGGCAACGCTGAGCACGCCGGCACGCAGTCGCAGGCGGTCACCCGCGCCGCCGAGACGACGGCCCACAACGTCGAGGCCGTCGCCGCCGCCACCGAGGAGCTCGCCGCCACCGCCAGCGAGATCGGCGTCCAGGTGACCCAGACCTCGACGGCCGCCGAGAGCGCCGTCGAGGCGACGCGGCGGACCCGGGCGAGCGTCCAGGCCCTCGCCCGCAGCGCCGACGGGATCGGGCAGGTCGTCTCCCTCATCTCCACCATCGCCGGGCAGACCAACCTGCTGGCGCTCAACGCCACGATCGAGGCGGCGCGGGCCGGCGAGGCCGGGCGCGGCTTCGCGGTCGTCGCCACCGAGGTGAAGGATCTCGCGACGCAGACCGCCAAGGCCACCGAGGAGATCGCCGGGCAGATCGCCGCGATGCGGACCGCGACCCACGACGCCGTCGCGGCGATCGAGGAGATCGGCGGCACGATCGAGCAGGTCCACGGGATCGCCCTCGGCGTGGCCGCCGCCGTCGAGGAGCAGCAGCTGGCGACCCAGGAGATCGCCCGCAGCGTCTCCGAGGCCGCCAGCGGCACCCGCGCCGTCACGGACACGATGGCGCTGGTCCTGGGCGCGGCCCGCGAGACGGGCGCCAGCGCTGCGGAAGTCCTCGACGCCGCCGCCGACATCGCGCGCCGCTCGAACGGGCTCGGCGGCGAGGTCGCGGGCTTCGTGACCCAGGTCCGCGCGGCCTGAGGCGGCCGGACCGACGCGCCGGTCATTTCAGAACCGCGGAGCCGGACCCGCGATGACGGAGGCGTCGCCGAGCGTTTCCCGCCACGTTGTTGCATTGCAGCGCGCGCGCCCCTAGGGTCGGCGCATTCGCAAGGACCCGGTGAAAGCCCGGGTGGCTCTTCCGGCCGCCGATCCGCCGGACCACGCATTCGAGACGCGCTCTGACCCGCCAGCGACGCGGGCACGCCGCTCGTGCGGATTCATCGATGTCAACACACGCAGCCCGGAACGCCGGATATCTCCGGTCGTGGACCTCCAACCTGCGCGGCGACACCCTGTCGGGGATCGTCGTCGCCCTCGCGCTGATCCCAGAGGCCATCGGCTTCTCGGTCATCGCTGGGGTCGACCCGAAGGTCGGCCTCTACGCCTCGGTCGTCATCGCCTGCACCATCGCCTTCGCCGGCGGTCGCCCGGCCATGGTCTCGGCCGCCACCGCCGCCACCGCGGTGGTGATGGTCGACCTCGTGCGCGAGCACGGCGTCCAGTACCTCTTCGCCGCCACGATCCTGATGGGCGTCATCCAGATCCTGGCCGGGTTGCTCAGGCTGGGCCGGCTGATGCGGTTCGTCTCGCAATCGGTGATGACCGGTTTCGTCAACGCGCTGGCGATCCTGATCTTCCTGGCGCAGTTGCCCGAGCTCACCGGGGTCACGCCGGCGACCTACGGGCTGATCGCCCTCGGTCTGGCGATCATCTACGGATTCCCGCGGCTCACCCGCGCGATCCCGTCGCCGCTCGTGGCCATCGCCGTCCTGACGGCGATCACCGCGATCTTCCACCTCGACGTGCGCACGGTCGCCCATCTCGGCGCCCTGCCCTCGACGCTGCCGAGCTTCGCCCTGCCGGACGTGCCCCTCACCCTCGAGACCCTGCGGATCCTCCTGCCCTACGCGGCGACGCTCGCCGCGGTCGGCCTGCTGGAGAGCCTGCTCACGGCGCAGATCGTCGACGACATGACCGACACGGCCAGCGACAAGAATCGCGAGTGCATGGGCCAGGGCGTGGCCAACATGGCCTCGGCCCTGTTCGGCGGCATGGGCGGCTGCGCGATGATCGGCCAGTCGGTGATCAACGTCTCGTCGGGTGCCCGCGGGCGCCTCTCGACGCTCGTGGCCGGCGCATTCCTGCTGGTGCTCCTCGTGGCACTGCAGGACCTGCTGGCCGTCGTGCCGGTGGCGGCGCTGACGGCCGTGATGATCATGGTCTCGATCAACACCTTCTCGTGGCGCTCGCTGCTGCGGCTGCGCACCAACCCGCTGCCCTCCTCAGCGGTGATGCTGGCGACCGTCCTGGTCGTGGTCGCCACCAAGGATCTCGCGATCGGCGTGCTGGTCGGCGTGCTGCTGTCCGGCGTGTTCTTCGCCGGCAAGGTCGCCCGGCTCAACCGGATCACGTCCGCCCTCTCGGCCGACGGCGGCACCCGGACCTACACCGTCACCGGGCAAGTGTTCTTCGCCTCGGCCAGCACCTTCTCGGAGGCGATCGACGTGCTGGAGCCGGTCGAGCGCCTCGTGATCGACGTCCACGCGGCGCATTTCTGGGACATCTCGGCCATTGCGGCCCTCGACCGGGTGGTGCTCAAGGCCCGCGCCCGGGGCCGCGACGTGACGGTCATCGGCCTCAACGAGGCCAGCGCGACCCTGGTGGAGCGGTTCGGCCGGCACGACAAGGGCGACGCCGCGGCGGTCCCGGCGGCGCACTGAGGCGGCGACCGGCCGACGCGTGGCCCCTTGCGCGGGGCCGCGCGCGACCCCATTCCCGGCGCGGGGCCGTTTTCGGGCCGGGAACAGGGATGGCAAAGCGGTGACGACGTTCTCTCCCCGCGAGATCGTGTCCGAACTCGATCGGTTCATCGTCGGGCAACACGACGCCAAGCGCGCCGTGGCGATCGCGCTGCGCAACCGATGGCGCCGCCAGCAGCTGACCGGTCCGCTCCGCGAGGAGGTCGCGCCCAAGAACATCCTGATGATCGGGCCGACCGGCTGCGGCAAGACCGAGATCGCCCGCCGCCTCGCCCGGCTCGCCAACGCGCCGTTCCTGAAGGTCGAGGCCACCAAATTCACCGAGGTCGGCTACGTCGGCCGCGACGTCGAGCAGATCGTCCGCGACCTCGTCGAGGTGGCGATCGGCCTGACGCGGCAGGTGAAGCGCGAGGGCGTCAAGGCCAAGGCCGAGGCGGCCGCCGAGAACCGGATCCTCGACGCGCTCGTCGGGCCGACGGCGAGCCAGGCCACCCGCGACAGCTTCCGGCGCAAGCTCCGCAACAGCGAGCTTGACGACAAGGAAGTGGAGCTGGAACTGACCTCCGGCGCCCCCGCGGGCATGCCGATGTTCGAGATTCCCGGCGTTCCGGGCGCCTCGATGGGCGCGATCAACATCGGCGACATGCTCGGCAAGGCGCTCGGCGGCCAGCGTGGCAAGCCGCGCCGTGTGCTGGTGCGGGACGCCTACGCGCCGCTGATGGCCGAGGAATCCGACAAGCTCGTCGACGACGAGGTGCTCGTCCGCGAGGCGATCCGCGAGGTCGAGAACAACGGCATCGTCTTCCTCGACGAGATCGACAAGATCTGCGCCCGCGAGGGCCGCTCGTCCGGCGACGTCTCGCGCGAGGGCGTGCAGCGCGACCTGCTGCCGCTGATCGAGGGGACGACCGTCGCGACCAAGCACGGGCCGGTGAAGACCGACCACGTGCTGTTCATCGCCTCTGGCGCCTTCCACGTCTCGAAGCCGGCGGACCTCCTCCCCGAACTGCAGGGCCGCCTGCCGATCCGGGTGGAATTGCAGCCGCTGACGGTGGACGATTTCAAGCAGATCCTGACCGCCACCGAGGCGAGCCTTCTCAAGCAGACGGTCGCGCTGATGGAGACGGAGGGCGTCACCCTCACCTTCTCCGACGACGCCGTGGACGCCCTCGCGCGGGTCGCCGTGGAGGTGAACTCCTCGGTGGAGAATATCGGCGCGCGCCGGCTCCAGACGGTGCTGGAGCGGGTGATCGACGAGATCTCCTTCACCGCCACCGATCGGTCCGGCGAGACGGTGCCGATCGACGCGGCCTACGTGCGCGACCGGGTGCAGGATCTGGCCTCGAACGCGGATCTGAGCCGCTTCATCCTGTAAGGGCCGGTCACGGACGACGCCGGGCCGGCGGACGCTCCGCTGGCCCGGGACGGCGAGCCGTGCGCGAGGATGGCGTGTGCCATGAGGCCGAGCGTGGGCCGCGGCGGCCCCGGCATCTGCTATGCCCGCGCCGGATCCCGGTCCTCAGGAATGTCGCCCCCGTGTCACGCAACAGGTTCGGCCTCGGCGATACGGTGCTGTCCGTGGCGGCGCTGGTCACCGGCATGGTGTCGCTCCAGTGCGGCGCGACCTTCGCCAAAAGCCTGTTCCCAGCGCTGGGCGCGGCGGGGACCTCGGCCCTCCGGGTCGGCTTCTCGGCGCTGATCCTGATCGCCGTCTGGCGGCCCTGGCGGCGCAGCCTCCCGGCACGCGAGGCCGGCTGGATCGCCCTCTACGGGACGGCCCTCGGGCTGATGAACCTCCTGTTCTACCTCGCGCTGGCACGGCTGCCGCTCGGGCCGGCCGTGGCCATCGAATTCGTCGGGCCGCTGGCGGTCGCGCTGATCGCGTCGCGCCGCCGCTCGGATTTCCTGTGGATCGGCGTGGCGGTGGCCGGGCTCGCGCTGCTGCTGCCGATCGCCGGCGCGGACGGCCTCGACCCGGTCGGCGTCGCCCTCGATCTCGGCGCGGCCTTGTGCTGGGCGCTCTACATCCTGTTCGGGCAGCGCGCGGGGCGGATCGACGGCGGCCAGGCCGTGTCCCTGGGCATGCTGACGGCGGCCCTCGTCGTGACGCCGTTCGGCGTGGCGGAGGCCGGACCGGCCCTGCTCGCGCCCGGACTCCTCATCGCCGGCTTCGCGGTGGCGCTGCTGTCGAGCGCCCTGCCCTACTCACTGGAGATGGTCGCCCTGCGCCGCCTGGACCGGAAGAGCTTCGGCGTGCTGATGAGCCTGGAGCCCGCCGTGGCGGCCTGCGCGGGTCTGGTCCTGCTGGGAGAGCGAATCAGCGCCGTCCAGTGGCTGGCGATCGCGCTGGTGATCGCGGCATCGGTGGGAATCACCGTGAGCGCGCGGCGCGCGGCTCCGCCGGCGGCCGTCCTGGAAGCCTGATCCCGGAGAACTACTTGCCCGCCAGGACGCGCGAAGCGACGTTGATGTATTTGCGGCCGGCTTCCTGCGCGTGCAGCACGGCGTCGCCGAGCTTCTCCTCGTCGCGGACGCTGGCCAGCTTGATCAGCATCGGCAGGTTGATCCCCGCCACGACCTCCACCGATCCGCCGTTCATGCAGGACAGCGCGAGGTTCGACGGCGTGCCCCCGAACATGTCGGTCAGCACCACCACACCGTCCCCGGTATTCACGCGACAGACCGCGGACATGATGTCCCGGCGTCGCAGCTCCATATCGTCCTCCGGCCCGATCGTGATCGTTTCGATCTGATCCTGTGGACCGACCACGTGCTCCAGCGCGGCCTTGAACTCGGTCGCCAGGAGTCCGTGGGTGACGAGCACCATGCCAATCATCGACACGTGTTCCAACGTCCTGTGTGTGCCGCCATGTTGTGCATCGCACAGCCCCCCACAAGGCGATCGCGACTTTTTTGCCCGGACATTGGTGCGATCATGCCACGGCCGCCGCGTGTGCGCCATGGGGGATACCAGTCTTGGGCGAATCGAGGCGCCTGTGCGGCTGCGAAGTCACGGCCGTGGCTTTCGCAGCGCCGCACGAACCAGGAGCGGTGCGAGGCCGGCCGCCCGCGCACCCCGATCGAGGACGAGGCGCGGAACGGCGAGGCCGAGGATGTCGGCGGGTTCCGGCGGCTCGGGCAGGCGCGGTGCCGTCTCCACCAGGTCGACGGCGAGATGCAGCACCGCCTCCGGCCGCACCGCCAGGCCGAGATCGGCCGCCGACAGGATCCCCTGGCCGCGGACCTCGACACGTCCGGCGAGCGCGGGATGGGGACCGGCCGTGATTCGCCCGTCGCGAATCGCGCAGAGCACCCGGTCGTCCGCCACGAAGGCGCCGTCCGGCGCGGCGGCGAGCAGGAGCGCGAGGCTGGACTTGCCCGCGCCCGAGGGACCCCGAATCAGGATCCCGGCCCCGCACAGCGCGATGCAGGCGCCGTGCAGGGTGACCATCAGGCGTGGAGCTGCCGCGGCGCCGCCGGCAGGCGCACGATGAAGCGGGCGCCGCGCACCGTCGGCTCGCCGTCCTCGTCGGGGGCGCCGGGCCGGTTCTCGGCGCGGATCGTGCCGCGATGGGCCTGGACGATCTGGCGGGAGATCGACAGGCCGAGGCCGGAGTTCTGGCCGAAACCCTGCTCCGGCCGGTCGGTGTAGAAGCGCTCGAAGATCCGCTCCAGGGCGTGCTCCGGGATGCCAGGTCCCTCGTCCTCGCAGATCATCTCGACCTCCCCGCGCACGCGGCGCAGCACGACCCGGACCTTCGCGTCGGTCGGCGAGAACGAGCGGGCGTTGTCGAGGAGATTGTTGACCACCTGCCCGAGCCGGCTGTCGTGGCCGATGATCGTGAACGGCGCGTCCTGCTCCGAGCCCGTCGCCTCGACGTCGAGCTGGATCAGGCAATCCTTCGGGCGCCGGCGCTCGTTGGCGACCGACACGACGGTGGTGAGCAGCCGCCGGAGATCGACGCGCCGGGCCTCGGCGCGGGCGAGCTCCGCGTCGAGGCGCGAGGCGTCGGCGATGTCGCTGATCAGACGGTCGAGGCGCTTCACGTCGTGCTGGATGATCGCCATCAGCCGGCCACGGGACTCGTCGGTCTTGGCGAGCGGCAGTGTCTCGACCGCGCTGCGGAGCGAGGTCAGCGGGTTCTTCAACTCGTGGCTGACATCCGCCGCAAAACTCTCGATCGCGTCGATTCGCCGGTAGAGGGCCTGAGTCATGTCGCGCAGGGCGCCCGACAGGTGGCCGATCTCGTCCGTACGTTCGGTGAAGTCCGGGATCTCCTCGCGGGTCTTGATACCCATGCGGACCTTCTCGGCGGCCTCCGCGAGGCGGCGGACCGGTCCCGCGATCGCACCCGCCAGCAGGAACGAGAGCACCACCATCACCGCCGAGGCGACGAGGAAGACCTGCAGCAGACCGAACCGCTCCGAAGCGATGACCCGGTCGATGGCGTCGCCCTGAGTCGAGATCAAGAGGGCGCCGCGGACCGAGCCCGCCCGGTGGATCGGCACCGCCACCGAGACGGTGGTCTCACCGAGCTTGTTCCGGCGCACGAGGCTGCCGCGATTGCCGCCGAGCGCCGCCTGGACCTCCCGGAGCGAGTGCCCGTTCACCGGCCCCGTCTCCTCGGTGGTCTCGGACCGGCTGCGGAACAGGCCGCCGAGCTTGGACTGTACCGCCTCGAAGGCGGATTCGAGGATGCCGGGCTTGTGGGGCTTCGGCTCGAGCGGGTCGGGCCGGCTGGCATCGCCGCGCTTGAACAGGGTGCGGGTGTCGAACAGGAGGCCGCCCTCTTGGTCGTAGACCCGGGCGCGGTTGCCCGTCGGCGTCACGAGGCGCGACAGCAGCGGCGCCACCTTCTCGGGGTTCAGCGAGAAGGCGAGCGGCTGCGATTCCTCCTCCGCCGCCTCGCCGGCCTGCTGCTGGAGCAGCTTGTCGGGATCGATGCGGATCGTGTCGGTGTCCACCGAGGCCGAGGCGGCGATCGCCCCCGCGATGATCTCGCCCTGGATGGCGAGGCTCTGGATCCGGGCCTGGATCAGGCCCTGGCGGAACTGGTTGAGGTAGAGGAACCCAACGAGGAGCGCGATCAGCCCGACGAGGTTGAGGACGACGATGCGGCGCGTCAGGCTCGACGAGGCGCGCTGGCCGACCGCCTCCCACACGGCGCGGGGCCAGCCGAGCGGTCGGGACAGGGTCTGGGCCAGGGAGGCGCGGGGCGGGGCATCCTCGGTCTGGGTCTGGGTACGTGCGGCCACGGGGCTGATCCTGGAGATCACGCCTCCTTGAAGCGGTAGCCGACGCCGTAGAGCGTCTCGATCATGTCGAAGCTCTGGTCGGTGACCTTGAACTTCTTCCGCAACCGCTTGATGTGGCTGTCGATGGTCCGGTCATCGACGTAGACTTGGTCGTCGTAGGCCGCGTCCATGAGCGCGTTGCGGCTCTTCACGACGCCGGGGCGCTGGGCGAGCGCCTGGAGGATCAGGAACTCCGTGACCGTCAGCGTCACCGGCTCGCCCTTCCACGTGCAGGTGTGCCGCTCGGGATCCATCATCAGCGCGCCGCGCTCGAGCGACCGGGCCGCGACCTCGGCCTCGCCGCGGGGCGTGCTGCCGGGGGCCTCCTTGGCGAAGCGCCGGAGCACCGCCTTCACCCGCTCCACCAGCAGGCGCTGCGAGAACGGCTTATGGATGAAGTCGTCCGCGCCCATCTTGAGGCCGAACAGCTCGTCGATCTCCTCGTCCTTCGACGTCAGAAAGATCACGGGAAGGTCAGATTTCTGCCGCAGGCGTCGGAGAAGCTCCATCCCGTCCATGCGCGGCATCTTGATGTCGAAGATCGCGAGATCGGGCGGGGAGTGGCGCAGACCGTCCAGCGCGGAGGCCCCGTCCGTGTAGGTCTGGATGCGGTAGCCTTCGGTCTCCAGCGCGATCGACACAGAGGTGAGGATGTTCCGGTCGTCGTCGACGAGGGCGATGGTCGGCATGCGCGGTCCCTGACTGAACGGGCTCAGGCGCGGTCCCGGCTCTTCGCACAGGCCGCGCCACGTCCCGGCCCCGAGGGGGCAGACAAAAACGCGAACCGGGCAGTTTGGGCGCAGCCCGGCACACGCAAAGGGACAGGTGCTTTAGTACGGCCGATCGGAAAAAGCGAGCGGCGGTCATAGCTTGGCCGTAACACGGGAGCGCACCGGTCCTTCCGCGGCCGATCTGACGCGGTCGCGGTGCCTCGCGCCGCCGACGCTGCGCCGCTAACGTGGCGGCGAAACCGGGCGGCTGTCCGGAGGGGAGGAATCGCGCATGGGCGAGACGATCGACACGGGTCCCGGGGCGGGCGGACCGGCCCGTCCGCTGCCGGCCGAGGCGGCGCCGTTCGACGCGATCGGCCTGGCGCGCACGCTCCTGCGCAGCGTCCGGTCCGGGGCGCTCGCGACCCTGGAGCCGGACGGCACACCCTTCGCCTCCCTCGTCACCATCGCCACCGACGCGGACGGCACGCCGGTGATGCTGCTGTCGCGGCTGTCGGCCCACACCCGCAACCTGCTGGCCGACCCGCGCTGCTCGCTCCTGTTCTCGCAGGGCGGCAAGGGCGACCCGCTCGCCCATCCCCGCCTGACCGTGGTCGGACGCGCTCTGCAGACCGCCGAGGCGCGGGCCCGGGAGCGGTTCCTGGCCCGGCACCCGAAGGCCAAGCTCTACGCCGATTTCCCGGATTTCGGCTTCTTCGCCCTGGCGCCGGAGGCCGGCCACCTCAATGGCGGCTTCGCCAAGGCCGCGACCCTGACCCGCGACCAGCTCCTCCTCGACCTCTCGGATGCGCAGGCGATCGTGGCGGGCGAGCGCGGCGCCGTCGAGCACATGAACGCCGACCACGCCGACGCGCTGGCGCTCTACGCCGCCGGCGCCGGCGGCGCGGCCGACCTGCCCTGGCGACTCACCGGCCTCGACCCCGAGGGCATGGACCTGATGGCGGCCGACCGCACGGTGCGCGTCCCCTATCCGGAGCGCGTCACCGACATGGGTGCGCTGCGCAAAAGCCTCGTTGCCATGGCCGCGCGGGCGCGCGCGACCGGTGCGGACGCGTAAACGCGCAAGGACTTGGCGATCAGGCATGGCGAAAGGTCGCTGACCGCCCCATATCGGCCCCATGAGCGATACCCAGACAGATACCTACCCCTTCAGCCTCGACGTGGAGCCGGTCGGCGAGAGCGGCTCCCTGTTCCAGTGGAGCATCCGCAAGCACGGCAAGCTGCACCAGCGCTCGGACCGGAAGCATCCGACCGAGGCCAAGGCGCGCTCCCACGGCGAGGCCGAGATCGAGCGACTGATCCGCGACCGCGGTCGCTGAGCCGGATCGCTCCTCGGCGCCAGACACGATCGTGACCCGGGGGCCGGCTCGTTCCGGCCCCCGTTCGCTTGCGTGCGATCACCGACCGGGCCCGCTCTCCCCCCGGGCGCTCAGGCCGCGCTTGGCGCCTTCCCGCCGCGCTGCTATCTCGCGCGGGAGCCGCTCCATCCGAACACGTCCTGACGTCAGACGGTGCGCGCCGGCGCGCGCCCGAACGGAATGCCGATGACAGCCCCGATCGACACCATCCGCAACTTCTCGATCGTCGCGCATATCGACCACGGCAAATCGACCTTGGCCGACCGGCTGATCCAGGCCACTGGCACGGTCGCGCTCCGCGACATGAGCGAGCAGATGCTCGACTCGATGGACCTCGAGAAGGAGCGCGGCATCACCATCAAGGCGCAGACCGTGCGCCTGGAGTACAAGGCCCAGGACGGCAAGGACTACGTCCTGAACCTGATGGACACGCCCGGCCACGTGGACTTCGCCTACGAGGTCTCGCGCTCGCTCGCCGCCTGCGAGGGCTCGCTCCTGGTGGTCGACGCCTCGCAGGGCGTCGAGGCGCAGACGCTCGCCAACGTCTACCAGGCGCTCGACGCCAACCACGAGATCGTCCCGGTCCTCAACAAGGTCGACCTGCCCGCCGCCGAGCCGGACCGGGTCAAGGAGCAGATCGAGGAGGTGATCGGCCTCGACGCCTCCGACGCCGTGCCGATCTCGGCCAAGACCGGCCTCAACATCGAGGCGGTGCTGGAGGCGATCGTCACCCGCCTGCCGCCGCCGAAGGGCAGGAGCGACGCGCCTCTGAAGGCGCTGCTCGTGGACAGCTGGTACGACGCCTATCTCGGCGTCGTCGTGCTGGTGCGGATCATCGACGGCACACTCAAGAAGGGCATGACCATCCGCATGATGGGCGCCGACGCCGTCTACGGCGTCGACCGGATCGGCGTGTTCCGGCCGAAGATGGCCGACATCGACGCGCTGGGACCGGGCGAGGTCGGCTTCTTCACCGGCTCGATCAAGGAGGTGGCCGACACCCGCGTCGGCGACACGATCACCGAGGACAAGCGCCAGACCACCGAGATGCTGCCGGGCTTCAAGGAGGTCCAGGCGGTGGTGTTCTGCGGCCTGTTCCCGGTGGACGCGGCCGAGTTCGAGAACCTGCGCTCCGCCATGGGCAAGCTCCGGCTCAACGACGCCTCGTTCTCCTACGAGATGGAGACGTCGGCGGCGCTGGGCTTCGGGTTCCGCTGCGGCTTCCTCGGGCTCCTGCACCTGGAGATCATCCAGGAGCGGCTGGAGCGCGAGTTCAACCTCGACCTGATCTCCACGGCGCCCTCGGTGGTCTACCACCTGAAGATGCGCGACGGCGAGACCAAGGAGCTGCACAACCCGGCCGACATGCCGGACATCATGAAGATCGAGACGATCGAGGAGCCGTGGATCCGCGCCACGATCCTGACGCCCGACGAGTATCTCGGCGGCGTGCTGAAGCTCTGCCAGGACCGCCGCGGCGTGCAGATCGACCTCAACTACGTCGGCAAGCGCGCCATGGTGGTCTACGACCTGCCGCTGAACGAGGTCGTCTTCGACTTCTACGACCGGCTGAAGTCGATCTCGAAGGGCTACGCCTCGTTCGACTACCACGTGTCGGATTACCGCGAGGGCGACCTCGTGAAGATGTCGATCCTGGTGAATGCCGAGCCGGTGGACGCCCTCTCGATGCTGGTCCACCGCACCCGCGCCGAGTCGCGCGGCCGGGCCATGTGCGAGAAGCTGAAGGACCTGATCCCCCGCCACCTGTTCCAGATCCCCGTCCAGGCGGCGATCGGCGGCAAGATCATCGCCCGCGAGACCATCCGGGCGCTGTCGAAGGACGTCACCGCCAAGTGTTACGGCGGCGACATCTCGCGCAAGCGCAAGCTTCTCGACAAGCAGAAGGAAGGCAAGAAGAAGATGCGCCAGTTCGGGCGCGTCGAGATCCCCCAGGAGGCGTTCATCGCCGCCCTGAAGATGGACGATTGATCCACCGTGTCTTTGCGAGCGGAGCGAAGCAAACCAGGTGCGCGACGCTCGTCAATGGCCCGCCGCCCTGGGTTGTTTCGCTGCGCTCGCAATGACGGTGGTGCCGCTTACCCCGGCGGCAGCACGTCGATCTGGATGCCCGCGTAGTACGCCGCCAGATTGGCGATGTCGGCGTCCGACAGCTCCTTCGCGACCACGTTCATGATCTCGTTCTGCCGCTTGCCGTCGCGGTACTCGGTGAGCGCTTTCACGAGGTAGGGCTCGACCTGCCCGGCGAGGTTCGGCGCCTCCGGCAGCTTCGAGAGCCCGTCCATGCCGTGGCAGGTCTGGCAAGCGGTCGCGCGCTTCTTGCCTGCGGCCGCGTCGCCGGCCTGCGCCGAGAGCGGGACGAGGGTGGCGGCGAGGAGGAGAAGCGGGCGGATCATCGGGCGGGCTCGAACTCTGAGATCAGTGAAGACTTGTCCGCTCGCGTCGGAACGGGACGCGCGCCCTCTCCCGCACGTCAGAGAGGGCGCGTTGCGGCTTTCCGCGACCTGGCGCCTCACGAGCGGAGAGGCGCCAGGTCACAAAAGACTACTTCTCGTAGGAGATCCGGTAGATCGCCCCGGCGGAATCGTCCGAGACCAGCAGCGAGCCGTCGAGCATCACCGCGACGTCCACCGGGCGGCCGAGATACTCGCCGTCGCCGGTGAGCCACCCTTCCGCGAACGGCTTGACCGACTCGACCTTCCCGTCGGCCCCGAGCTTGGCGAACATCACCCGGGCGCCCACCGGCTCGGTGCGGTTCCACGAGCCGTGCTCGGCGATGAAGATCCCGCCCTTGTAGGCGGCCGGGAACTGCTTGCCGTTGTAGAAGGTCATGCCGAGATCGGCCGCGTGCGGCGGCAGCTCGGCCTGCGGGGCGACGGCGTCGGCCGGCGGGGTCTGGTCCTTGTACTCGACCGTGCGGACCGAGCCGCCACCGAACCACGGGAAGCCGAAATTCTCGCCCGCCTTGGTGGAGCGGTTCAGTTCGCCCGGCGGCTTGTCGTCGCCCATGCCGTCGACCTGGTTGTCGGTGAACCACAGCGACTTGTCGGTATTGAAATCCATCCCGACGGAGTTGCGGATGCCGGTCGCGTAGACCTCGCGGTTCTTGCCGTCGGCGTCGATGCGGATGATGCCGCCGATGCCAGTCTTCTTGTAGAGGTCCGCCTTCTCGGCGGGCGGCACGTTGTAGGGCTGGCCGAGCGCGATGTAGGTCTTGCCGTCCGGACCGACCCGGCAGACGCGGGCCGTGTGGTTGAAGCTCTCCTCGGAGGCCGGGATCAGCTGTCCCTGCTTGACCAGCACGCCGGCGGCGACGTCCGGGTTCTCGTAGAAGAACTCGGCGGCCGGGAAGGCCAGGACGCGGTTCTGCTCGACCACGGTGAGCACGCCGTCCTTCGAGAAGCAGACGCCGTTCGGGATCTTGAACGTGATGCCCGGCGCGAAGGGGCGGACCTCGTCGGCGACCCGGTCCTTGTCGCGGTCGGTGACCGTGTAGATCTTGCTCTTGCGCGTGCCGACGAAAAGCACCCCGGCATTGGGACCGACCGCGATGGCGCGGGCGTCCGGCACCACCGCGTACAGGTCGATCTTGAAGCCGTCCGGCAGCTTGATCTTCGACAGGTTCTTGCGGATCGCGTCGGGGCGGCGGCCGGTCTGCGGGATCTCCGCGGCGGCCTGGGTGTCGGTGCTGTGGAAGCCCTGGAGCTTCTCGAGGTCGTCGGTCTTGGCCTTGGTCTCGGCAGGGGCCGCACCCTGCGCCAGGGCGGGGAGCACCGCCGCCGGCATGGCCACGCCCGCGAAGAGCGCGGCGAGAAGCAGAGATCGCATCGATAGAATCCTCCCGGCGGCCCTTGGACCAGGGCATTACCGGGAAGGAACGATAGGGGCGCCGCAGAGACCGGCAAGCCGCGCCGGTGACGCGGCAGGAGCCCTGTCGCTGTCCGCGGGGTTTCCGATCGTCACCTCAGTGGGGTCGCACCCTCCGTCATCGCGAGCGAAGCGAAGCGACCCAGGGCAGCGCGACTTCGAGGCGCTCAGCGCCGCCCTGGATTGCTTCGCTTCGCTCGCAAAGACGGGAGGCCGACCGGAACTGGCCTCAGGCCACCTTGCGCGGCACGAGGCGCTCGCTGCCCAGGGCGACGTCGGCCCCGGACACGCCGGACTCGGTGTACTCGGCGTCCTCGTTCACCCGCCAGACGTCGTGCCGACGCCGGCCGCAGAGGATGTTCTCCACGGTCAGCATCGCGGTCATCATCGCGTGGTCCTGATTGTTGTACTTGTGCATGCCGTTGCGGCCCACGAGGTGCAGGCTCGGGAAATCCCGCTCCAGCTCCCGCCGCACGGTGACGACGTGGCCGGCATACTCCTCGTCGTAGACCGGGTAGGCCTTCGGCTGGCGGACCACGCAGGCATCGACGACGTCGGCCGGGTCGATCAGGCCGATCTGACCGATCTCGCGCTTGGCGAGCTCCACCAGCTCCGAATCGTCGGCGTTCCAGAGGCCGTCGCCCTCGAAGCAGAAATACTCCAGGCCCAAGCAGGTGTGGTCCGCGTCCGGCACCATCTCGGGCGACCAGGAGCGGAAATTCTGCACCCGGCCGACCTTCACCGACGGGTCGTGGATGTAGATCCAGTTGTCCGGGAAGTTCTTGTCCGACTTGGCGATGAGCGCCACCGTCAGGAAGTCGCGGTACTTCAGCGCCCGGGCGTTGAAGGTGCTGAGCGGCCGCGGGCGGATGGCGTCGACGAGCTCGCGGACCGGCGCGGACGAGACGACGTTGCGGGCCGTGAAGGTCTCGCGGCTGCCGTCCGAGCGGCGGGCCGCCACCGTCCAGATGCCGGTTCCGGCATCGTAGCTGAGGGAGTCGACGCCGCGGTCGAGCTTCAGCTGCCCGCCCTGGGCGCGGATCTTGGCGGCTGCCGCCTCCCACATCATGCCGGGGCCGCGGCGGGGATAGCGGAACGACTCGATCAGAGTCTTGATGACGGGGCCGCCGGCCTTCGGCGCCTTGCGCAGGCCCAGCGACCGCTTGATGCCGTCGCGGATCGCCGCGCCGAGGTCGAGCCCCTTGATGCGCTGCGCCGCCCAGTCGGCCGAGATCGCGTCGCACGACATGCCCCACACCTTCTCGGTGTAGGTCTTGAAGAAGATCGAGAACAGGCGCTCGCCGAACTGGTTGCGGACCCAGGCGTGGAAGGTCTTGGGCTCCGCCACCGGCCGCAGGCGGGCGTAGAGGTAAGAGGCGACGCAGGCCGCGCTGGTGAGGATCCCGAGGTTGCGCAGAGCCTCGAAGGCCTTCAGCGGGTAGGCGTAGTAGCGCCCGCGATAGTAGATCCGCGACAGGCGCGGGCGCTCGATGAAGTCGTCGGGGAGGATCTCGTCCCAGAGATCGACCACGGCCTGGGACTTCGAGAAGAACCGGTGGCCGCCGATGTCGAACAGGTAGCCGTTGTGCGAGACGGTGCGCGAGATCCCGCCGACCTGCGCCGGATCCCGCTCCAGGACGGTGACGGAGCGGCCCTTCTTCGACAGCAGGTAGGCGGCAGTCAGACCCGCAGGCCCGGCGCCGATCACCAGCGTCTCGGTGTGGTGGCTCATCCCATGCTCCGGCGATTGGTGCGGCGCGCGACGCGCAGGACGCCGACCGGTCGCCAGGATGCCCGGTCGTGGTTAAGGAATCGCTGGCGCCGCGGGGCCGGATCGACGGCCGGGCCGCGCGTCCGGTGCCCTTTGACCGCGCGTTAAGCGGAACCGCGCGAGCATGCCGGCGAGGGCATCGACCGCCCGCCCGGGTGATCCACCAAACATGCCGGCTCCGGCGCTACCCCTCTCCCGACCGCGCGGGCGGATCGAGGCCCGCACGCTGCTGTGGATCCTCGCCGCCCTGTGCATCGCGACGATGAACGCGCCCCACGCGGTTTGGGAAACCGTCCAGCACCTGCGCGTCCCGGATACCGACGACGCGATGCGCCTCGTGGAAGTCCGCGACCTGCTGGCCGGCCAGGGCTGGTACGACAACGTCCAGTACCGATTCCTGCCCCCGGGCGGCGTGCCGAGCCACTGGTCGCGCCTCGTCGACGCGCCGATCGCCGGCCTGATCCTGGCGCTCACGCCCCTGACGGGCTCCGCGCTCGCCGAGGGCCTGACGGCGGCACTCTGGCCCGTGCTGCTCTTCGGGCTCTACGGCTGGCTCCTGTATCGCGGCGTCCGGCACAGCTTCGGCAGCCGTGCCGCGCTCCTGGCCCTGATCGCGGCCACGCAGACCTTCGGTGTGACGATCCAGTTCCAGGCGGGGCGGGTGGACCACCACAATCTGCAGATTCTCTCGATCCTCGGTCTCGCCTTCTGCATGATCCGCGGCGGCCTGCGACCCGGCCTGATCGGCGGGATCCTGGCGGCCGTGTCGCTGGCGATCGGGCTCGAGGGCCTGCCCTTCGTCGCGCTGGCGGCCCTCTTCCTCACGGGCGACTGGTGCCTGCGCGGACGGCCCGCGCTGGCGTCGCTCGCGGGCTTCGGCCTGGGTCTCGGCCTCGCCGCCCCCGCGCTGTTCGCCGTCCAGACGGCCCCCTCGCTCTGGGGTGTCTCCCACTGCGACGCGCTCTCGCCACCCTGGCTCTGGCTCACCCTGGGCGGCCTCGCCCTCGCCGCGATCGCCGCCGCCGCGGGCGAGCGCCTCGCGACGGTCCCGGCGCGCCTCGCCCTGGCGGGCCTCGCGGGCAGCGTCCTGCTGGCCGGGTTCGCCGCCGCCTTCCCGTCCTGCCTCGGCGGCCCGTTCCCCGACATGCCGCCGCTGGTGCGGATCCACTGGCTGCTCACGGTCAACGAGATGGCGCCGCTGGCGAAGTTCGTGGCCCGCGGCCAGTGGGAGGCGCTGGTCTTCTACCCGGTCGTGATCCTCGCGAGCCTCACGGCCGCCGGGATGGCGTGGCGCGGCCCCGAACGCCGGGCCTGGTCGGTGGTCGCGCTGTTCCTGTGGCCGGGGCTGATCCTCGGCGTCGCGCAGTTCCGCGGACTCTACATCGTCTCCGGCTTCGTGCCGCTGGTGGCGGGCGTGGTCCTCGACCGCGCGCTGGCACGGGCAGCCCTGCCGGCCGGGGCGCGGCGCTGGCCCGTCGCGCTCCTCGGCGCCGCGATGGTCAGCAGCCTCTGGATGATCCCGGCGCTCCTGGCGGAGACCCTCGCGCCCGGCCTGCGCACCGCGCCCGACGCGGCCGAGACCAATGCCTGCCTCGGCGACACCGCGGTCCGCCCCCTGGCGCACCTGCCGGAAGGCACCGTGCTCGCCCCGATCTTCATGGGGCCGTCGATCCTCCTCCGCACCCCGCACAGCATCGTCGCCGCGCCCTATCACCGGGCCATTCCCGGCCTCACGGCGGCGATCGAGGGGCTGGGCGGCACCGAGGCCGACCTCGACCGGGTGCTGACGGCGTTCGACGTCCGCTACCTCGTCGCCTGCCCGGCCCGGCCGGCCGAGGACCTTCAGGCGGAGACGGCGTTCGCCACGCGGCTCGCCGCGGGCACGGCCGGGAGCGCGCGCCTCGTGCCGCTGGACGTGCCCGGTCCCCTCAAGGTCTGGCGCGTCGCGCCCTGACGATCAGAGCAGGCGCCGATCGAGGCGGATGATCCGGCAGGGATCGCCGGCGCGCGCGGCCGGCGCGTGCGGGGCGCGGATCAGCAGGGCTTCGGACCGTCCGAGGACGGCGAGCATCGACGAGTCCTGACGCCGCTCGGCGGTCGCGACCGGTAGACGGTCGGGCTCGAGGGCGAGGCTCGCCCGCATGTAGTCGGCCCGGCCGTCATTCTCCGGCATGTCGCGGCCGAGCGTCGCCGGCTCGCTCCGGTCGGCACCGGCCCGCGGATCACCCTGGAGCGCGCGGATGGCGGGCACCACGAACAGGAGCCCGCACACGATGGACGAGACCGGGTTGCCCGGCAGCCCGATGACCAGCATGTCGCCGAGGCGGCCGTGCATCAGCGGCTTGCCCGGCCGGAGGGCGACCCGCCAGAAGCCGAGCTCCAACCCCTCCTTGGCGAGCGCGGCCTGAACCAGATCGTGGTCGCCGACGGAGGCGCCTCCGAGGGTGATCAGCAGGTCGGCGCGCGCCGCGCGGGCGCGACGGAACGCGTCCGCCAGGGCGTCGTGGTCGTCCCCCGCGATGCCGAGATCGACGATGTCGGCGCCCGCCTCGGCGGCGAGGGCACCGAGCGCGAGGCTGTTGGAGGCGACGATCTGGTCCCAGCCGGGCGTCGCGCCCGCCTCCACCAGCTCGTCACCGGTGGCGAGGATCGCGACGCGCGGCCGGCGGCGGACCGGGAGGCGCGGGTGACCGGCCGCCGCGGCAAGCGCCAGCCGCCGCGCATCGAGGCTCATGCCGGCCGGGATCAGAGTCTCGCCGGCGGTGAAGTCGAGGCCGGCCCGGCGGATGAACCGCGCCGGCTCCACGGGCTCCAGGACGCGCACCGCGCCCGCCTCGGCGGCGGCGTTCTCCTGGATCAGGATCGCGTCCGCGCCCTCCGGCACCGGCGCCCCGGTGAAGATCCGGACCGCCTCGCCCGGGCCGATGCGGCCGGAGAAGCCGTGACCGGCCGCGCTGGCGCCGATCAGCCGCAGGATCGCCCCGACCTCCCCGGCGTCGGCGCCGCGCACGGCGTAGCCGTCCATGGCGGAGGCCGGGAACGGCGGCTGGGTCCGTGAGGCGACGACGTCCGCGGCGAGCGTCCGGCCGCAGGCCTGCGCCAGCGGGACGGTCTCCGGCTCGACCGGCGCGGTGACGCTCGCGAGCACCCGCGCCAGCGCCTCGGCGACCGGGATCAGGCCGCTCATTCCGCCGGGGCCCGGTAGGTGCCCGAGCGGCCCCCGTCCTTGGCGGTCAGCCGGATCCCCTCGATCCGCATGCCGCGATCGACCGCCTTCACCATGTCGTAGACCGTCAGGCAGGCCACCGAGACGGCGGTCAGCGCCTCCATCTCGACGCCGGTCGGGCCCTGGACCCGGACCTCGGCGGCGATGCGCAGGCCCGGGAGCGCGTCGTCGGGCTCGCACTCGACCCGCACCTTCGACAGCAGCAGCGGGTGGCAGAGCGGGATCAGCTCGTGGGTGCGCTTGGCCGCCATGATGCCGGCGAGCCGGGCCGTGCCGATCACGTCGCCCTTCTTGGCGTCGCCCTCGCGGATCAGGGCCAGGGTCTCCGGCTTCATCACGATCTGGCCTTCCGCCCGGGCCGTCCGGTCGGTGGCGGGCTTGTCGGTGACGTCGACCATGTTGGCCGCGCCGCTGGTGTCGAGATGGGTCAGCGTCGAGCCCGGCCGCATGCCTTACGCCTTCTTCCGCGGCTTGCCGCCCTTGGCCTCCGCGGCGCCGAACAGCAGGGCGTGGGCCGCCTCCGCGACGTCCGGCTGCCGCATCAGGCTCTCGCCGACCAGCACCACGCCGAGGCCGTTGTCCCGCAGCCGGACCACGTCGGCGTGGTCGCCGATCCCGCTCTCGGCCACGGCGATCCGGTCCGCCGGGATCCCCGGCGCCAGTCGGATCGCGGTCTCGAACGAGACCTCGAAGGTCTTGAGGTTGCGGTTGTTGATGCCGATCAGCGCCGTGCCGAGGGGGATGGCCCGCGCCAGCTCGGCCTCGTCGTGCACCTCGACCAGGACGTCCATCCCGAGGAGGTGCGCCGTCTCGACCAGGGCGACGGCCTCGTCGTCGTCGAGGCAGGCCATGATGACCAGGATGCAGTCGGCACCCCAGGCCCGGGCCTCGTAGACCTGATAGGGCTCGAACAGGAAATCCTTGCGCAGGACGGGCAACGCGCAGGCGGCGCGCGCCGCCGTCAGGTACTCCGGCCGCCCCTGGAACGAGGGCTCGTCGGTCAGCACCGACAGGCAGGTGGCGCCGCCGGCCTCGTAGGCGGCGGCGAGGCTTGCCGGGTCGAAATCGGCGCGGATCAGGCCCTTCGAGGGCGAGGCCTTCTTCACCTCGGCGATGAGCGCCGGGCGGTCCGCGCCGAGATGGCTCCGGATCGCCGCCGCGAAGCCGCGCACCGGCTCCGCCTGCGCGACCTTCCGCTCCAGCTTGGCGAGCGGCACCCGCAGCTTCGCCTCGGCGATCTCGCGGCGCTTGTAGGCCTCGATGCGGGCGAGGACGTTCGGCCGCTCGGTCGGCGTCCCGGCGCCGGTCTCCGGGGTCGCCTCGTGCGTCAGCGAGCTCATCGGCCCTCCTGCCCGTTGGAGTGGTCGTTCGAGGCCCGGACGAGGCGGGCGAGCGTCGCCCGGGCGGCCCCGGAATCGACGGCATCCTGCGCCTGCGCGACGCCGTCCGCCAGGGCCTGCGCGGCCCCCGCGACCACGAGCGCCGCCCCCGCGTTGAGGACCGCGATGTCCCGGTAGGCGTTCCGCGCACCCGCCAGGACGGCCTCCAGGGACCGCGCGTTGTCGGCCGGGTCGCCGCCGCGCAGCTCCTCGGGCGCGCGCAGCGCCAGACCGAGGTCGCGCGGGTCGATGGTGAAGTGGGACAGCCGCCCCTCGTCGAGGGCGACCACCCGCGTCGGGCCCGTGACGGTGATCTCGTCGAGCCCGTCGGACCCGTGGACGGTCCAGACCCGGCGGCTGCCGAGCTCGGCCAGGACCCGCGTCAGCGGCTCCGCGAGGGCCTCCTGGGCGACGCCGAAGAGCTGATAGCCGACGCCGGCCGGGTTGCTCAGCGGCCCCAGCAGGTTGAAGATCGTCCGCACGGGCAGTTCGGACCGGACCGCCGCGACGTGGCGCATGGCCGGGTGGTGGGCCTGCGCGAACAGGAAGCAGAGGCCCGCCTCGGCGAGGCAGCGGGCCTGCGCGGCGGGGTCGAGCCCGAGCCGCACGCCCAGGGCCGCGAGCACGTCGGCGGCGCCGGAGCGCGAGGTCGCCGCCCGGTTCCCGTGCTTGGCCACCGGCACGCCGCAGGCGGCCACGACGATCGCCGCCAGAGTGGAGACGTTGACGCTGCCGGAATGGTCGCCGCCGGTGCCGACGACGTCGACGGCGTTCGCGGGCGCCGCGACGCGGGTCATGCGCGCCCGCATGGCCTCGGCGGCGCCGACGATCTCCTCGACGGTCTCGCCGCGCACCTTGAGGGCGGTCAGGAAGGCGCCGGCCTGGACCGGCGTGACCTCGCCCGACAGCAGGTCGTCGAAGGCGGCGCGGGCCTCGGCGCGGTCGAGGGTGAGGCCCCCGGCGACCTTCGCGAGATGGGGTCTGAAGCTGTCCATGGGTTCTTACGGAGGGCCGCCCCGGCCCCCGGCGTCAATGCACGTCGGCACGCGTCCTGTCACGCGCCGTGTTCCAGGCGGCGGCGAGATCGAGGAAGTTCTTCACGATCTCCGTGCCGTGCTGCGATCGGATGCTCTCGGGATGGAACTGGACGCCGTGGAGCGGCCGGTCGGCGTGCTCCAGGCCCATGATCAGGCCGTCGGCCTCGGCGGTGACCCGCAGGGCCGTCGGGCAGGTCGCGCGGTCGACCACCAGGGAGTGGTAGCGCGTCGCCTCGAAACTGTCGTTGAGGCCGCGGAACAGGCCGCGCGCGCCGTGCCGGATGGTCGAGACCTTGCCGTGGAGCGGCAGCGGCGCGCGCACGACGTCGCCGCCGAAGGCCTGGCCGATCGCCTGGAGGCCGAGGCACACGCCGAAGATCGGGATCTCCTCGGACAGGTCGCGGACCACGTCGAGGCAGATCCCCGCCTCCGTGGGCGTGCACGGCCCGGGCGACAGCACGATCGCGTCGGGCGCCTTGGCGCGGATGTCGGCTATCGTGAGCGCGTCGTTGCGCGCGACCTCGACCGTGCCGCAGAGCGGCCCGATCAGATGCACGAGATTCCACGTGAAGGAATCGTAGTTGTCGATGACGAGGACGTTGGGCATCGCGGCGGCACGCTCGGGCATGCAGGCGATGTGACCGCTCGCACCCGCGCGGTCAACCGTCGGCGTCGGACGGCGGCGCAGCCGCGCGTCCGCCCTACGGCCCGCGCTACTGCCCGCGCTACGGCCCGCGCTACTGCCCGCGCTTCGCCTGCGCGGCGAAGCGCACCGCCTCCTCGGCGGCCCGGAACAGCGCCTTGGCCTTGTTGACGCATTCCTGCTGCTCGGAGGCGGGATCGGAATCGTAGACGATCCCGGCCCCGGCCTGGACGTGCATGGTCCCGTCCTTCACCACCGCGGTGCGCAGGACGATGCAGGTGTCCATCTCGCCCCGCGCGCCGAAATAGCCGATGCAGCCCGCGTACGGCCCGCGCTTCTCGCGCTCCAGCTCGTCGATGATCTCCATGGCCCGCACCTTCGGGGCGCCCGAGACCGTGCCGGCCGGGAATCCCGCCGCCAGGGCGTCCAGGGGATCGTGGCGCGGGTCGAGGTCCCCCTCGACGTTCGACACGATGTGCATGACCTGGCTGTAGCGCTCGATGAAGAACGAGTCGGTCACGCGGACGCTGCCGATCCGCGAGACCCGGCCGGCGTCGTTGCGGCCGAGGTCGAGCAGCATCAGGTGCTCGGCCCGCTCCTTCGGGTCGGCGAGCAGCTCCTCGGCGAGGGCGGAATCCTCGGCCGGGGTCGCGCCGCGGCGACGCGTGCCCGCGATCGGGCGGACCGTGACCACGCCGTCGCGCACCCGCACCAGGATCTCCGGCGAGGAGCAGACGATCTGGAAGTCCTCGAAATCGAGGTAGCAGAGGAACGGCGCCGGGTTGGTCCGCCGGAGCGAGCGGTACAGGCTGAAGGCCGGGAGCGTGAACGGCGCCGAGAACCGCTGGGACAGCACCACCTGGAAGACGTCGCCCGCGACGATGTACTCCTTGGCGCGCGCCACCATGGCGAAGAAATCGTCCGGCGGCGTGTTCGAGACCGGCTCGGGCGGGGCGACCGCCGACAGGTCCACCCGCGCCTCGATCGGCAGCGGGCCCTCGAGGGCGGCGGCGACCCGGTCGACGCGCTGCAGCGCGTCCTCGTAGGCGGCCCGGGCCGCGGTGCCGGGGGCGGGCCGGATCGGCGAGACGACCGTGATGACGTCGCGGATCGAATCGAACACCACCATCACCCGGGGGCGCACCAGGATCGCGTCCGGCACGCCCAGCGGATCCGGGTTCGGCTCCGGCAGCCGCTCCATGGCGCGGACCATGTCGTAGCCGAGGTAACCGAACAGGCCGGCGGCCATCGGCGGCAGGTCCTGGCCGTCCGGCTCGCCGATGGCGCTCTCGGCGATCAGGGCCCGCAGGCTCGCCAGCGGTGCCCTCGAATCCGGCTCGAACCGCGTGAGATCGGCCCCGCGCGCGATCGCGGGCGCGCCCGCCCGGCAGCGCCAGATCAGGTCCGGATCGAGGCCGATCATCGAGTACCGGCCGCGGACGGCACCGCCCTCGACCGATTCGAGCAGGAAGGCCGGCCCGGCATGGCCGGCGCGCAGCTTGAGGAACGCCGCCACCGGCGTCTCGAGATCGGCGACGAGGCTCACCGCCACGAGGCTCGGCTGCCCGGCCTCGTAGCGCGCCGCGAAGGCCGCGTAATCGGGCGCGTCGGCCATGCCTCAGTACTCGCCGCCGATGGCGCGCCGCAGGGCCGCCGGATCGACCTTCACGCCGGCGTTCTTCTGGACCTCGCTGATGTACTCGGACAGCACGTCGTCGGCGAGCGCCGCCTGGAAGCTCTGCGTGATCTGCTTGTCGCTCGGGCTGTCGGCCACGAAGGCCGGCACCGTCGCCGCCGTGACCTTGAAGACCGCCCGCGAATCGCCCGCGGCCGCCGTGCCGGCCTTGCCCACCGGGGTCGCGAAGATCAGGTTCACGACGTCGGCCGTGAGCATGTCCTTGGCCTGGTTGCGGGCGAGATCCTGCGCCTCCTGCAGGTTGACGCCGACCTCCTGGGCGGCGGCCTCCATGGTCTCGCCCTTGTTGATCTTCTCGACGAGCTCGCGGCCCTTGGCCTGGAGGCGCTTGGCGATCTCGGTCGCGGTCCAGCCGGCCTTCACGCCGTCCTTGACCTCGTCGAGGGGCTTGTCGTGGGCGGCGTCGATCCCGGTGACGTCGTACCAGACGTAGCCGCCGGTCTTGGTCCGCAGGGGCTCGTTGTCGCCGCCGATCTCGGCGCGGAACAGGGCCGGCAGGGTGGTCTCCGGGTCCGGGATGTCGGTGATCCGCTGCCCGTCAGGCCCCTTGCCGTTCACGTCCACCGCCTTCACGGCGACGACCTTGAGGCCGCGCTCGGCCGCGATGTCGGCCAGCGGCTTGGCGCCGGCCCGCTGGTCCTCGATCGCGTCGCGGGTGGTCTCCATGGCGTCGCGGGCGCGGGCCAGGGCGAGGGCCTTGCGGATCTCGCCGTCCACCGCCTCGAACGGCTTCACCGTCCCGGCCTCGATCTTGGTCACGCGCAGCAGCACGGTGCCGAACCGGCCCTGGACCGGCTGGCTCACGCCGCCCTCGGGCAGCGCGAAGGCGGCGTCGGCGACGGCCTTGTCGAACAGCTCGCTCTTGGTCAGCGTGCCGAGGGTCAGGTCCTTCTCGTCGGTGCCGCGCTCGGCCGCCACCGCGTCGAAGGTCTTGGAGCCGTCCGTGATCGCCTTGCGGGCCGCCTCGGCGGCGGCCGCGTCGGAGAACACGATCTGCTGGATCGTGCGCTTCTCGGGCGTGCCGTAGCGGTCCTTGTTCAGCGCGTAGGCGGCGCGGGCGTCGGCCTCGGTGATCGCGTCGGGCTTCGCCATCGCCTCGGGCTCGACCACGAGGAGGTTGGCCGCCCGGAACTCCGGCGCCCGGAAGCCGGACTTGTTGGCCTCGTACCAGGTCTTCAGCTCGTCGTCCGTCGGCTCGGGGATCTGGCCGGCCACCGAGGGCGTCAGCATCAGGTAGGCGGCCGCGCGGCGCTCGGTGGTGTAGCGATGGACGGCCTCCCGCATGGCGAGCGGCACGTGCAAATCCGACGACACCGCCTCGGCGAGCTGGAGGCGGGCGATCACCGAGCGCTGCTCGCGCACGAACAGACCCTCGTTGAGGCCGGCGCGCTGCAGGGTCTGGTAGAAGAGCTGCGGCTCGAACTGACCCTGCTGGTTCTGGAAGCTCTTCTCCTCGTGGATCGCCTTGATCACCGAGGAATCCGGCACCGTGAGGCCGAGATCGTGGGTCTTCTGATCGAGGGCGGCCTCGGTGATCAGCTGGGACATCACCTGCCGGTCCAGGCCGAGCATCCGCGCCTGGTCGGGCGTCAGCGGACGCTTCAGCTGGGTCTGATAGCGCTGCAGCTGGTTCTGGTAGGCTTGGCGCACCTGCTCGGCCGTGATCGGCGTGCTGCCGACCGTGGCCACCTTGTTGCTCGCGCCGCCGCGGAAGAACTCCTCCACCCCGAAGATGCCGACACCGGCGATCAGCAGCGTGAAGATGATCGTCAAGACGATCTTGCCGAGCCAGTGCTGGCTGGCGTTGCGGATGCCCTGAAGCATGGTCTGTGATCGAGTACCTTCGGCAGCCGCCCCGTCACCGGGCCGGCGCTGTCCCTGAGAGCCGACCGCGATAGACCATTCGCGTCCACAGGCAAAGGCTCGGGCGCTCCCGGCCGTTTGCACGCTCAAGCTCGCTCTGGTAGGCCCCGGCGACTTCGAGAAAGCCGCGGCGGAGCGAGGGCAGGAATGACGCAGTCTGGGCGCAAGCCGCTTGTCGCCGGCAACTGGAAGATGAACGGGACCCGGGCATCCATCCAGGTTGTCGAGGCGATTCGCGACGGGCTCTCGCCGGACCTCGCGTCGCGCATCGACGTGCTGATCTGCCCGCCTGCGACGCTGATCGGATCCTGCGTGGCGGCGGCGGCCGGATCGCCGATCGCGATCGGCGGCCAGAACCTGCACGCCCGGCCGAGCGGCGCCTTCACGGGCTCGATCTCGGCCGAGATGCTCGCCGATCTCGGCGCCAAGTACGTGATCGTCGGCCATTCCGAGCGCCGGGCCTACCATCACGAGACCGACGACGGGGTCCACGCCAAGGCGCTGGGCGCCCGCCGCGCCGGCCTGTGCGGCATCGTCTGCGTCGGCGAGACCATCGAGGAGCGCGAGCAGGGCCGCGCCCTCGACATCGTCCGCGCCCAGCTCGCCATCGGCCTGCCGAAGGGCGCGACGGCGGCCGACACGGTGATCGCCTACGAGCCGGTCTGGGCGATCGGCTCCGGGCGGACGCCGACGCCGCGCGACATCGCCGAGGTCCACGCCTCCCTGCGGGAGATGCTCGACAAGCTCGTCGGCGACGAGGCGCAGAAGATCCGCATCCTCTACGGCGGCTCGGTGAAGCCCGGGAACGCCAAGGAACTCCTGTCGGTGGACAACGTCGACGGCGCGCTCGTGGGCGGCGCGAGCCTCGTGGCGGAAGACTTCCTGGGGATCTGCGCCGCCTACGCCTGAGCGCGGGCCCGCGAAGCCTGGCTGGGCGCGGCGCGACAGACGCGCCGCGCGACCGTCAGATCTTGAAGGCCTGCCGGGCGAGCAGCCGCCAGCGGCCGCCGTCGCTGTGCCAGACCTGCATCACGCCGATATGGACCGGCGACGTCTTGCCGCCCGAGACCACCTCGCCGGTGAAGACGTGGCGCGCGATGGCGTCGTCGCCGACCACCGAGACGGAGCGGTCCGACAGGGTGATGCTCGGGAAGGTCGAGCGCTTGCTGGTCAGCGTCTCGATGAAGGCCGCCTTGTCCTGCACCTGACCGCTGGAATGGCCGTAGCTCAGCCTGTCGAGGGTCAGGGCGTCGAGGGCCGGACCGTCGGCGGCGAGGAGAGCCTTGGTGAGGGCGTCGACCGCCTGCTCGACCGCGGCGCCCCGGGCGGAGGGATCGGTTCCGGCCGCGGAGCCGGAGCCCGGGCGGATCAGGACGGGTGCGGCGATGGCGGCGGCGAGCGCCGCACGGCGTGACACGGACATGGCTTGCCTCCCGGACCGGGCGGCGCGTTCGGTCGGCCGCCCTGCCCCGGCAGAGAGCACGGTGCGCCGACGAAGGCGAGGGTCGGAGCGGACAGTCGGCCGCGCGCGTCAGGTTGGCGGCGGGCGACCGGTGGTGTATGCCGTCGCCGAATTCCGGCCGGTCCGCCCGAAGCGTCCCCCGAAGCCCCCGCCGCACGCCCGTGCGTCGGGGTGGTTCGTGGACGATCGCGGGCCCCGGCCCTCGTGCGTTCGTCTTCCGGTGCCCGCTGCCGGCGCGCGGCGCTGAAGAAGATCCCGGAACACCGATGCAGACCGTCCTGATCGTCGTCCACCTCATCATCGTGCTCGCGCTGATCGGCGTCGTGCTGCTCCAGCGCTCCGAGGGCGGACTCGGGCTCGGCGGCGGTGGCGGCGGTGGCGGCGTCGGCGGGTTCATGACCGGCCGCGGCCAGGCCAACGCCCTGACGCGGGCCACCGCGATCCTGGCGGCCCTGTTCTTCGCCACCAGCCTGACCCTCGCGATCCTGTCGCACCGCTCGGCGGCGCCGAAGTCGATCCTCGACACCGGCGCGCCGCAGACCTCCGGCCAGCCGGCCAAGCAGCCGACCGGTGCCGACAACCTGCTCGACACGCTGCGTCAGCAGCAGGACCGGGCGCCCGCGAACGCCCCGGCTCAGCCGGCACCGGCTCCGTCGTCTCCCGCGCAGCCGGCGGTTCCGGAAGCGCCGCAGTCGCGCTGACGGCGCGCGCCGCCGGCGGCGCAGCGTCCGACCCTTGTCCCGACGGACCGGCGCTTGGCCGGTCCACGCCATGCGTTCCGCGATCCCCAGCCCATGCGCGGGCCGGGGCCCGCTTCGTTTGGCAAATGCCAGCAGCTTCTTTATGGACCGAGGCCCATGACGCGGTACGTTTTCATCACCGGCGGCGTGGTCTCCTCCCTCGGCAAGGGCCTCGCCTCGGCGGCCCTGGCGGCGGTCCTCCAGGCCCGCGGCTACCGGGTCCGGATGCGCAAGCTCGACCCCTACCTGAACGTCGATCCGGGCACGATGAGCCCGACGCAGCACGGCGAGGTGTTCGTCACCGACGACGGTGCCGAGACCGACCTCGACCTCGGGCATTACGAGCGCTTCACCGGCGTTCCGGCGAGCCGGGCCGACAACATCACGACGGGCCGGATCTACCAGGACATCATCGCCAAGGAGCGCCGCGGCGACTACCTCGGCGCCACGATCCAGGTGATCCCGCACGTCACCAACGCGATCAAGGACTTCGTCCTCGACGGCAACGACAGCTTCGACTTCGTGCTGGTGGAGATCGGCGGCACGGTCGGCGACATCGAGGGCCTGCCGTTCTTCGAGGCGATCCGGCAGCTCGGGCAGGAGCTGCCGCGGGGCACCTGCTGCTACGTCCACCTGACGCTGCTGCCCTACATCCCGTCCGCCGGCGAGCTGAAGACCAAGCCGACCCAGCACTCCGTGAAGGAGCTGCGCTCGATCGGCATCCAGCCCGACATCCTGCTCTGCCGCTGCGACCGGCCGATCCCGATGGACGAGCGGCGCAAGCTCGCGCTGTTCTGCAACGTCCGCCAGACCGCGGTCATCGAGGCCCTCGACGTGGCCTCGATCTACGAGGTGCCGCTCTCCTATCGGACCGCGGGCCTCGACCGGGAGGTGCTCGGCCATTTCGGCCTGGAGCACGGCGAGGAGCCGGATCTCGGCCGCTGGCAGACCATCGCCGAGCGCGTGCGCAATCCCGAGGGCGAGGTCTCGATCGCCATCGTGGGTAAGTACACGGGGCTGAAGGACGCCTACAAGTCGCTGACCGAGGCGCTGACCCACGGGGGCATCAGCCACCGGGTGAAGGTCAATCTCGAGTGGATCGAGGCCGAGGTGTTCGAGCGCGAGGATCCGGCGCCTTTCCTCGAAGGCCTCAACGGGATCCTCGTGCCGGGCGGCTTCGGCCAGCGCGGGGCCGAGGGCAAGATCCGCGCGGCCCGCTACGCCCGCGAGAAGCGCATCCCCTATCTCGGCATCTGCTTCGGCATGCAGATGGCGGTGATCGAGGCGGCCCGCTCGCTGGCCGGGATGCCGGAGGCCAACTCCACGGAGTTCGGCGACACCGCCGAGCCGGTGGTCGGCCTGCTCACCGAGTGGCTGCGCGGCAACGAGCTGGAGCGGCGCGCGGCGGCCGGCGATCTCGGCGGCACGATGCGGCTCGGCGCCTACGAGGCGAAGCTCGACCCCGAGTCCAAGATCGCCCAGATTTACGGGTCCGATCAGATCTCGGAGCGCCACCGCCACCGCTACGAGGTCAACATGGCCTATCGCGAGCGGCTGGAGGCCAAGGGCCTGCGCTTCTCGGGCGTGTCCCCCGACGGCCTGTTGCCCGAGACGGTGGAGCATGTCGGGCACCCGTGGTTCATCGGCGTGCAGTTCCATCCGGAGCTGAAGTCGCGCCCGTTCGAGCCGCACCCGCTGTTCAAGGGCTTCGTCGGCGCCGCGATCGAGCAGAGCCGCCTGGTCTGAGGCCGCGGCGGCGCGCCGCTGCTCGCGCGGCGGCCCGCGGCCCTATATCCTCGGTGCCGTGACCGAGATCCTCTTCTACCACATGCAGCGGCAGCCCCTGGAGAAGGTGCTGCCGAACCTCGTCGAGCGCTCGCTGGACCGCGGCTGGCAGGCCGCGATCCAGGCGGCGAGCGAGGAGCGCCTGCAGGCGCTCGACGACCACCTCTGGACCTATTCCGACGAGAGCTTCCTGCCGCACGGCACCGACCGCGAGCCCGACGCCGCGAGCCAGCCGGTGGTGCTCACGCTCCGGGACGTGAATCCCAACACCGCCTCGATCCGCTTCCTGGTGGAGGGCGCCGACCTGCCGCCCGACGCCGGGCAGTACGAGCGGATCTGCATCCTGTTCGACGGGACTGACCAGGACGCGCTGCTGCGCGCCCGCGAGCAGTGGAAGCAGGCCAAGGACGCCGGCCACGCGGTGGCCTACTGGCAGCAGGACGAGTCCGGACGCTGGAACAAGAAGGCTTGATAATGGCCCCCCACGCACGTCTCGGGCGCGCCGCGCTCGCCCTCGCCCTGGCCCTCGCAGCGCCCACAGTGGCCCTCGCCCAGGACGCGCCGCACGGCCATCCCGCGGAGAGCAAACCGGCGCAGCGCGGCCCGGAGGGGCGCCGCCTGCCGCCCGATTCGACGACCAAGCAGAGCGTGACGCTGCCGGACGGCCGGACCCTCGACTTCACCGCCACCGCCGGCAGCCTGCCCCTCGTCGACGAGGCGGGCAAGCTGCAGGCCGAGATCGCCTACGTCGCCTACACGATGGCGCCGCAGGCCGGCCGGGAGCGTCCCGTCACTTTCGCGGTCAATGGCGGCCCGGGCGCCGCCTCGGCCTATCTCAATATCGGGGCGATCGGGCCCTGGCGGCTGCCGGTCGGCGGCGACAGCATCAGCCCGTCGCAGCCGGTGACGCTGACGCCCAACGACGGGACGTGGCTCGGCTTCACCGACCTCATCTTCCTCGATCCCGTGGGGACCGGGTACAGCCGGGCCGCGGACGGGAACGGCAAGGCCTACTGGTCGATCGATTCCGACGCCTCGACTCTGGCGGCGACCATCGCGCGCTACCTGCGCGTCAACGACCGCATGGCGAGCCCGAAATTCTTCGTCGGCGAGAGCTACGGCGGCTTCCGCGGCCCGCTGATCGCCGAGAAGCTCCAGGAGGAGATCGGCGTCGGCCTGTCCGGCATGGTGCTGCTCTCGCCGGTGCTCGATTTCGCGTGGCTGGAGACGCCGCGGGCCAACCCGTGGGGCTACGTGCTGAAGCTGCCCTCGCTGGCGGCGGGCGCGCTCGAGCGGGCCGGCACGGTGCCGACGCCAACCCTGCTCGGCGACGCGGAGGCCTACGCCTCGGGCCCGTACCTGAGCGACCTGCTCAAGGGGCCGAGCGACACGGCCGCCGTCGCCCGGATGACCGAGAAGGTCGCGCCCCTCGTCGGTCTCGACCCCGCCCTGGTGCGTGCCCAGGCGGCGCGCCTCTCGACCCGGAGCGTCCAGCGCGAGATCGACCGCGCCGAGGGCCGCGTGACCAGCGCCTACGACACCGGCATCACCGGCTGGGACCCGAACCCGGACGCCGCCCAGTCGAGCTTCGAGGATCCCCAGCTCACCGCCCTCCAGGCACCGCTGACGAGCGCGATGCTCGACCTCTACGCGCGGACGCTGAAATGGCCGGTGACCAACATGCGCTACGAGCTCCTGAACAACGCCGTCAATCGCGGCTGGAACTGGGGCTCGGGCCGGCAGGCACCCGAGGTCCTGTCGAACCTGAAGGGCGATCTGGCGCTCGACGGGCACCTGCGCGTCCTCGTGGCGCACGGCTTCACCGACCTGGTGACGCCCTACTTCGCCTCGAAGCTCCTGCTGGCGCAGGTCCCCGCCTACGCCGCCGGCCGCCTGAGCCTCGCGGTCTATCCGGGCGGGCACATGTTCTACACGCGACCGGACTCGCGCGCCGCCTTCCGGACGGACGTGGAGCGGATGTACACGGACGCCCTGAAGGTGCGCGACGCCGGCTCGAACCGTCCGGCCGGAGCCCCCGCCGAGCATCTCCGGACGGCGCCGTAGCGCCTCCGGCCCGCCAAGCCGGTCACGCGTCGTCGAAGGCGAGGGCCTCGGCCGGGTAATCCACCATCGTCCGGCGCTGCGCGTCGGTGTTCTGCCACTCGCCGACCTTCATGTAGCGGCCCTCGAGATCGCGGACCTCGACCACCTTCCCGATTGTGGGGATCGACTGGAAGCCCTGCGGCCAGTTCGACGCGAAGTAGAAGACCTGCTCGACGTGGTCCGAGAGGTGGCAGATCCCCGGCCCGAACGTCCCCAGCCCGAAGACGAGGTAGCGGCCGTTCACCAGCGCCGCGACGTCGGAGATCAGCGACTCGCTCTGGATCTCCACCGGCAATCCGCGCCGCTCCGCGTACGCCTCCACCTCGGCGATGACCGGGTTCAGCCTGTTCTCGAAGACGAGCTTGACCGAGCGGATCCGGCCCTCGGCCAGGAGCCGGTCGATGACCATCCGGTAGAACGCGAAGGGCGGCTGCGGGTAGTGCGGATCGACCCAGGTGCTGAAGATGTCGCCCGACCGGATGTGGATCAGGAGCTGGTCGTCGGGCTTCACCGGGAAGTTCTTCGGCAGACCGTTGAACAGCGGCCGGATCACGCTCTGCACGATCGCGCGCGAATCCGCCGGTCCCCGCAGCGCGGTCACGCGCTCGAACTGCGTCGGGTCGAAATACAGGCCCGACAAAAAGTAGCCGTCCGCCGGCAGCGGCTCGTCCGGCGGGATGAAGGTGATGCCGTCGCAGGTCAGCCGCTCGGTCAGGAAGATCACCTTGCTGCGGTCGACCTTGGGCACCTTGATGTATTTCAGGTTGAGCGACTTCGCGATGGTCACCGCGATGATGTACTGGACGAGGCAGTTGCCGAAGGCGCCGTTCTCGAACAGCGACAGGCCGACCAGGGCATGGCTGGCGCGGTCGGGCGCCGACTGGAGCGCGTAGGTGACGTAGACGTTGGCGCCGGGCTTCTCGTTCAGGAGCGTCACGTCGAGGCCGAGCATCGCCCGCAGCGCGATCAGGTCGACCGCGGCCTCGTCGGCGCGGATGCCGATGCCGGCGATCCGGGCCGGTTCGGGCGCGGCGATCCGGACCGCGCGCGCCCAGGCCCGCTCGTCGGGGACGATCGCGGCGACGAGGGCGTCCGGGGTCGCGGTCCAGACGGCGAGGTCCGGCTCGGCCCACGTCACGCCGTCCTGCGAGACCGCCACCGCGACGTCGCCGGGCTCCGCGGGAACCGCCCCCTCCCCCGGCCGCAGGGCGACGGAATGGATCGGGAAGCGGCCGCCGAGGTCGACCTCGAGCCACGTCGTTCCCGTGCCCACATCGGAGACGATCCGCGGCTCACGGCCTGCCGCGAGATCGACGAGAACCGGGGTCGGATCGTCTGTCGGGGCCATCGGGTCTCCGGGAGTTCAGCGCCCGCGCCGGGGCCGGGCGGGTATCGGGTGCGGCGGTGCCCGCTCCGGGGCGCGGCCGTCAAGCCCGCCCCGATCGCGGGGCGGGCGCGGGAAACGGCCGCGATCCGGCGCCGCTCCGTTGTGTCCCGGCGGTCATGCGTCTACAACGGCCGGGCGACGGTGCCCCGGAGACGGGGTGAAAAGGGAATGCGGTGAGGGGTTTGAAGCCCCGATTCCGCGGCTGCCCCCGCAACTGTGAGCGGCGAGCGCCCGCCAAGCGCCACCGGAGCGATCCGGGAAGGCGGTGGGCGCGCCGAGCCGCGAGCCAGGAGACCTGCCGTCGCGACAGGATCCCGCAATGCCGCCGGTGGGGCGGCTGGAGACGCTTCTGATGACGACGCAAACCCTCGCCCCCATCGCCGCCGGCACCCGCGCGTCGGAGCGCCCGATCGCCGTCGCACTCGCGGCCGTGCTGGGCCTCGGCCTGCTGTTCATGGCGGGCTTCTCGCCGGCGATCGCGCTCCACAACGCGGCGCACGATTTCCGGCACACCCAGAACTTCCCCTGCCACTGACGTCCCCGGACCAGGGATGATCATCCGGCTCCTGTCGGCGGCCCTCGCCGCCGGCTTCTTCGCGGCTGCCATCGTGACGGGCCTCGAACTCACGCTGACCTCGCCGCTGATCGTCGCGGCCGAGCGCTACGAGCAGCAGGAGGCGCCGAACCGGGCTGCCAAGGCGCTCCCGATCAAGGCGTTCCCGATCGTGCTCGCCCATGCCGGGCACGACCACGCCGCGCCCGACGCCGCGCCGGAATGGCAGCCCGCGCCCGGCCTGCCGCGGATGGCCTTCACCGGGCTCGCGACCCTCGTGGGCGGCGTCGGCTACGCGCTGCTGCTCGGCGCGGTGATGCTCGCCTGCAGCCGCGAACCCACGCCGCAGGTCGGCCTCGCCTTCGCGGTGGCCGCCTTCGCCAGCGTCGCGCTCGCGCCGGGTCTCGGCCTGCCGCCGGAACTGCCCGGCAGCGCGGCGGCCCCGCTCGCGACGCGGCAGGCGTGGTGGGTGATGACCGCCGCGGCGACCGGGATGGGGCTCTACCTGATCACGATACGCCGCGCGCTGATCACGATCCTCGGGGGGCTCGTCCTGATCATCGCGCCGCACGTCGTCGGTGCCCCGCAGGCGCCCGAGGCCGCGTCCGAACTTCCGGCCGCGCTCGCCGCGCAATTCGCCGCGCGGTCGCTCGCCATCAGCTTCGTGTTCTGGATCCTGATCGGGCTGGGGCTCGGCTGGGCGTGGCAGGCCTTCGCCCGCGGCGCGGATCGGGGAGCGGCCCGTGCCTGAGACCGTTCTCTACGTCTGCACCACCTGCCGCCGGCCGGACGACGACCCCGACGGGCCCCGCGCCGGGGCCCGCCTGCTGGAGGCGCTTCGAGCGCGGAGCGGCCCCACGCCGGACCTGCGGGTCGAGGCGGTGGAGTGCCTTTCGGTCTGCAAGCGGCCCTGCACCGTGGCGGTCGCCGCGGCCGACCGCTGGACCTACGTCTACGGCGACATGGATCCGGCCGCCTCGGCCGAGATCATCCTCGGCGGGCTCGCGGCCTACGCGGCGACCCCGGACGGCATCGTGCCCTGGCGCGAGCGTCCGGAGGCGTTCCGCAAGGGCGTGATCGCCCGCATTCCCCCTTTCCCAGAACCCCGCCCGGTCCCCGCCGGCACCCTGGAGCCCGCGGAATGACCCTCGTGAACAAGATCCCCTGCACCATCGTCACCGGATTCCTCGGGGCCGGCAAGACGACCCTCGTCCGCCACGTGGTCGAGAACGCCAAGGGGCGCCGCCTCGCGATCCTGGTGAACGAGTTCGGTGATATCGGCTTCGACAAGTCCTTCCTGGCCGCCTGCGGCGTCGAGGGCTGCACCGAGGACGCCATCGTCGAGCTGCCGAACGGCTGCATCTGCTGCACGGTCGCGGACGATTTCGTGCCGGCGCTGGAGACCCTTCTCGGCCGCGCCGAGCCGCCGGAGCACATCCTGATCGAGACCTCCGGCCTCGCCCTGCCGAAGCCGCTGGTCCAGGCGTTCCAGTGGCCGGCGATCCGCTCGCGGGTGACCGTCGACGGAGTGGTCGCGGTGGTCGACGGCCCGGCGGTGGCCTCGGGCGCCTTCGCGGAGGATCCGGAGGCCCTCGCGGCCCAGCGCGCCGCCGACCAGTCGGTCGACCACGACAACCCCCTGGAGGAGGTGTTCGAGGACCAGCTCCTCTGCGCCGACCTCGTGGTCGTCAACAAGGCCGACCTGATCGACGCCGCGACGCGGGCGCGGGTCCGCGCCGAGGTCGAGGGGCACCTGCCCCGCGCCGTGAAGGTGGTCGAGACCGAGAACGGCGCCATCGACCCGCGGGTGCTGCTCGGTCTCGGCGCGGCCGCCGAGGACGACCTCGACGCCCGCCCCTCGCATCACGGCGAGGGCGAGGACCACGACCACGACGATTTCGAGACCGTCGCGCTTCCGGTGCGCCCGGCGGTGACCGCGGGGGATCTCGCGGCCCGGGTCGAGGCGGCGGCCGAGGCCGCCGGCGTCCTGCGCATCAAGGGCTTCGCCGAGGTCGCGGGCAAGCCGATGCGCCTCGTGGTGCAGGGTGTCGGCCGACGCGTGACCCATCATTTCGACCGCCCCTGGCGGGCCGGGGAAGCCCGCGACGGGACGCTGGTGGTGATCGGCCTCAAGGGCTTCGACAAGGACGCCGTCGCGGCGGCCCTCGCGGGATGAGGCCGGTCGCGCACGCCCGCCCGGACTCGCTCTAGGGGTCGCCGCGGTGCACCTCGTGCGCATCGATTCCGTCTCCCTCGACGAGGGCGAGGCGGCCGTGGATCTCGGGCAGGAGCCCGGCGACCTCGTGGTGCTGTCCTTCACCGACAGCGACCTCGCGTCGGTCGGGCAGGCCCACGCCGCGGAGCCCGGCCTGCCGAGCCTGCGGCTCGCGAAGCTCGCCAGGCTGCGGCACCCGCTCTCGGTTGACCTCTACGTCGAGCGCGTCGTGGCGCGCGCCAAGGTCGTGGTGATTCGCTGCCTGGGCGGCCTCGATTACTGGCGCTACGGGATCGAGCGCTGCGCCGAGGCCGCGCGGGCGCACGGCGTCGTCCTCGCGGTCCTGCCGGGCGACGACCGGCCGGACCCGCGCCTCGCCGCCTTCTCCACCGATCCCGACCTCGCCGGGCAGCTCGACGCCTATTTCCGGGCTGGCGGCCCCGACAATTTGCGGCGGATGCTGCGGCGCCTGGCGATTCGCCTGGGCGCCGACGGACCGGTCGAGCCGCCCGTGCCGCTCCCGCGCGGCTTTCCCTGGTGCCCCGGCTGCGGAGTTCTTCCCCTCGAGGCAGCCCTCTCCGCGGCCGCAACCGCGATCCCGCTCGCCGGAGCGCGCAGCGCGGCGGAGCCCGTCGCGCTCCTGCTGATCTACCGCTCCGCCGTGCTCGGCGGCGACACCGGCCCGTTCGTCGCCCTCGCCGCCGCCCTGCGGGCGCGCGGGATCGGCGTGCTGCCGATGGCCGTGTCGAGCCTGAAGGAGCCGCAGGCCGCCGCCGCGGTCGCCGCTGCCGTGCGCGCGCGCAGGCCCGATCTCGTGATCGCCGCCACCGCCTTCTCGGCCCGCGAGGACGAGACCGGCTTCGTGCTCGACGGCGCCGATTGCCCGGTTCTCCAGGCCTTCACGGTGGGGTCGCCCCGCGCGGCCTGGGAGGCCTCCGCCCGCGGTCTCGGCGCGGCCGATCTCGCCATGCAGGTCGCGCTGCCGGAATTCGACGGCCGGCTCTCGGGCTTCCCGATCTCGTTCAAGGAGGAGAGCGCCGAGATCGCCGGCTTCGCCGAGCGGCGCGCCGTGCCCTACGAGGCCGGCATCGCCGCGCTCGCCGACCGGGCCGCGGGATGGCTGCGGCTGGCCGCCCTGCCCCGGGCGGCCCGGCGCGTCGCCCTGGTCCTGTCCGACTACCCTGCCCGCGGCGGCCGGGCCGGCTTCGCGGTCGGCCTCGACACGCCCGCGAGCGCCCGCGCGATCGCCGCCGACCTCGCGGCCGCGGGCTACGCGGCCGGCGCGCTTCCGGAGCCCGGAGCGCTGATGGCGGCGCTCACGGAGGGGCCGCCCGCGTTCCGGGTGCCGCTCGCGGCCTACGCGGCGTGGTGGCGCACGCTCTCCGAGGACGTCCGCGCCGCCGTGACCGACAGCTGGGGCGAGGCCGAGGCGGACCCGGCCTGCGTCGACGGCGCCTTCCGGTTCCGAATGGTCCGGGACGGCGGCCTCGCGGTCTTCCTCCAGCCCGACCGCGGCCGCGACCCCGATCGCAAGACCGGCTACCACGACCTCGACCGCGCCCCGACCCACGCCTACCTAGCCTTCCATCTCGGCCTGCGGCAGCAATTCGACGCCCTGGTGCAGCTCGGCACGCACGGCACCGCGGAGTGGCTGCCGGGCAAGGCCGTCGCCCTGTCACCCGACTGCTTCCCGGCGCTCTGCGTCGGCGGGCTGCCGGTGATCTACCCGTTCATCGTCGACGACCCGGGTGAGGCCGCGCCGCTCAAGCGCCGCCTGGGCGGGGTCGCGCTCGGGCACCTCACGCCCGACACCGCCGTTCACGCGCTGACGCCCGAGGCGGCCCGCCTCCGCGAGCTGGTGGAGGAGTATTCCGCCGCCAGCGTGCTCGACCCCCGCCGCGCCGACCTCATCGCCCGCGCCATCCTGGAGGAGGCTGCGGCGTCCGGACTGCTGGACGGTGCCGGGATCGGCCCGGACACGCCGATGGACGAGGCGCTGACGCGGCTCGACGCCCATCTCTGCGATCTCGGCGAGACCGTCTTCCGGGACGGCCTGCACGTCTTCGCCCGCGCCCCGGACGGGGCCGCGGACGCCGTCGCGGCGAGCGCGGACTCCGAGCGGACCGGCCTGCTCGCGGCCCTCGACGGGCGGTTCGTCCGGCCGGGCCCCTCGGGCTCGCCGTCGCGCGGGCGGGCCGACGTGCTCCCGACCGGGCGCAACCTCGCGACCCTCGACCCGCGGGCCATCCCGAGCCGCGCCGCCGCACTCCTCGGCGAGAAGGCCGCCGCCGCCGTGGTGACCCGCTACCTCCAGGACGAGGGCGCCTATCCGGCCCGGATCGTCATGGATCTCTGGGCCTCGCCGACCCTGCGCACCGGTGGCGAGGACGTGGCCCACGCCCTGGCCCTGATGGGCGTCCGGCCAGTCTGGGACCATGCCAGCACCCGCGTCACCGGCTTCGAGATCCTGCCCCTCGCCATGCTGGACCGGCCGCGGATCGACGTCACCGTCCGCGTCTCCGGCGCGTTCCGCGACACCTTCCCCGACACGCTGGCGCTGCTCGACCGCGCCGCCCGCGCCGTGGCGGACCGGGACGAGGCCGACGACGAGAATCCCCTCGCGGCGGCGCGCCGGCGGGGCGACGCGTCGGTGCGCGTCTACGGGGCCGCGCCCGGCCGCTACGGCGCCGGCACCGCCGCCACAGCCCTCGACGGCGCCTGGGACGGCCGCGCCGACCTCGGCCGCGCCTACTTGGCCGCGAGCGGCCACGCCTACGGCGACCGCGAGGGGCCCGACGCCGATTTCGCCGCCCGCGTCGCGGCGGCCGACGCCTATCTCCACGCCTTCGACGTGGCCGAGCGCGACCTGTTCGACGGCGACGCCGCCGTCGACGCGATGGGCGGTTTCGCGGCGGCCGCGGCCCTGGAGGGGGCGAGCCCCGCCCTCTACAGCCTCGACGTGTCGGTCCCGGAACGGCCGAAGGCGCGGACGGCCCGCGAGGACGCGGCCCGCCTGATCCGCGGGCGCCTCGCCGACCCCCGCTGGATCGCGGCCCAGCTGCGCCACGGCTACCGGGGCGCGCAGGAGCTCGCCCAGGGGCTCGACGCGGTCTTCGTCCTGGCCGCCGCGAGCGACGCGGTGACAAATGCGGGCTTCGAGGCGCTCTACGCGGCCTGGATCGCCGACGCCGAGGTGTTCGAGCGCCTGCGCGCCGCCAATCCCGCCGCGGCCCGGGCGATCCTGGAGCGGTTCGACGAGGCGCGGGACCGCGGCCTCTGGCACAGCCGGCGCAACGCCCTCCCGGCCGACGCCCTGATGCGCGAGGCCGCCGAGTGAGTGCCGCCCCGCATCGGCGCGTCCTGCCCGAGGCACCGGCCCGCCGGGGCTGGTGTCCCGGTCTGGCGCGGCCCATGCCGACGGGCGACGGGTTGCTCGCGCGCGTGCATCCGCCGCTCGGGATCCTGACCCTCGATCAGGCCCGCGCCGTGGCGGAGGGTGCGCGGCGCTTCGGGAACGGGCACCTGGATCTCACCGCCCGGGCCAATCTCCAGATACGCGGCGTCTCCGAGGCGACGCGCGCGCCGCTGGCCACTTGGCTCGCGGCCCGGGGCCTCGGCGACGTGCGCGCCGACGGCGGCCCCCAGCGCCTGACGCTCACGAGCCTCCTGGCCGGCCACGACCCGGACGAGACGATCGACGTGCCGGCCCTCGCCCGGGCGATCGAGACCGCGGGGCTCGCGATCCCGGGGTTGCCGGCCAAGACCCTGGTCGCTGTCGAGGGCCGCCCCGGCCGGGCGCTGCCGGAGGCGGATCTCTGCGTCGTCGCCGAGGGGCCGGGCCGCGTCGCGATCACGGTCGCGCACGGTGAGACCCAGCGGACGCTCCTGACCTGCGCGGAGGACGCGGCGCCGGGCCACGTGGCGGCCCTGCTCGGAGCCTTCGCGCGGACTGGCCGGCGCCGGATGCGCGACCTGTCGGACGACGAGCGGACCGCGCTGACCGAGGCGCTTCCGTCAGGAGAGTCCCCCGCCGGACCGGCACAGGCGCATCGGGGCTTCGCACCGCAACGGGAGCCGGCGCGTCCGGCGGGCGGACGCGACCTTCGGAGCGTCGCCGCCGACGCGCCCTTCGGGCGCTGCACTGCCGACGCCCTCGACCGGATCGCGGCTACGGCAGCGGCGATCGGCTCCGACGAGATCCGCCTCTCCCCCACGCGCGGCTTCGTGATGCTGGCGCCGGCCGCTGCCGAAGCGGCGGCCGCGATTGCGGCGCTCGCGGCCGAGTTCATCGTCGTCCCCGACGATCCGCGGCGCGCGATCGCGGCCTGCACGGGGGCGCCGGGCTGCGCCTCCGGATCGACCCCCACGCTCGCGGACGCGGCCCGCCTCGCGGCGGCGTTCGGCACCCTGGCGGCCGCGGGCCATGCCGCGCACGTCTCGGGCTGCGCCAAGGGCTGCGCGCGGCCGGGTGCGGCGGACCTGACCCTCGTCGGCCGCGACGGCCTCTACGGCGTTGTGATCGGGGGTGCGCCCGGCGATGAGCCGGCGATGGATCTCCCTATCGAGGCCGTGCTGGAGCGGCTAGGAAGGGCCGAGATCGACGGGCTCTCCGCCGCCTTCGCGCCGGAGATCACCCCTTCGGAAATCGGGAGGACCAGGAGACCGGCATGAGCGCGAGCCAGAACGCCCTGCGCCAGACAGGATCGGAGCCAGCCGCGGCCCACGAGTCCCCGTCCCGCTACGACTACATCCGCGACGGCGGCGCGATCTACGCGCGCTCCTTCGCAATGATCCGCGCCGAGTCCGCTCTCGGGCGCTGGTCGGGCGCCGCCGAGCGCGTCGTCGTCCGCATGATCCATGCCTGCGGCATGACCGACCTGCCGGCCGACGTGGAGATGGCGCCCGGTTTCGCCGAGGCCGGCGTCGCGGCCTTGAAGGCCGGCGCACCGATCCTGTGCGACGTCCGCATGGTCGCCGACGGCGTCACCCGGGCGCGGCTGCCGGCCGGCAACGAGGTGATCTGCACCCTGGGCGACCCGCGCGTGCCGGACCTCGCCAAGAGCCTCGGCACGACCCGCTCCGCGGCCGCCATGGAGCTGTGGCGGGAGCATCTCCCGGGCAGCGTCGTGGCGGTGGGCAACGCCCCGACCGCCCTGTTCCGCCTCTTGGAGCTGCTCGATGCCGGCGTGGCACCGCCCGCCGCGGTGATCGGCATTCCGGTCGGCTTCGTCGGCGCGGCGGAGTCGAAGGAGGCCCTGGCGCGGGACGGCCGCGTGCCGTTCGTAGTCGTGCACGGACGGCGCGGCGGCAGCGCCATGACGGCCGCGGCGGTCAACGCGCTCGCCAGCGAGGTCGAGTGATGGACGGTTTCGAGCGCCTCGACGGCCCGACCGAGGAGATCCCCGCGGCCGCGGTGACGGGCACGCTCTACGGCGTCGGGATGGGCCCGGGCGATCCGGAGCTGCTGACCGTGAAGGCGCAGCGCATCCTGATGCGCGCGCCCGTGCTGGTGCATTTCTGCAAGCGCGGCCGGCGGGGCAACGCCCGCACCATCGCGGACGCGATCCTGCGCGACCCGGCCCGCGAGATGGCCCTCGCCTATCCCTACACGACCGAGATCCATCCCGAGCACCCGGACTACGTCGCGGCGCTGGCCGGATTCTACGACGAGGCGGCCGGGCAGCTCGCCGATCACCTGGGCGCCGGGCGCGACGTCGCGATCCTGTCGGAGGGCGATCCGTTCTTCTACGGCTCGTTCATGCACCTCTGGCGGCGCCTGAAGGACCGGTTCCCCGTGGAGGTGGTTCCGGGCGTCACCGGCATGTCGGGCTGCTGGACCCGGGCCGGCACGCCGATCACGTGGGGCGACGACGTCCTCACCGTCCTGCCGGCGACCCTGTCGCTCGACGCGCTGACCGAGCGCCTGCGCGGCACGGACGCGGCCGTGGTGATGAAGCTCGGGCGGCACCTGCCGAAGGTCCGGGCCGCCCTGTCGGCCGCCGGGCTGCTCGCGCGCGCGGTCTACGTGGAGCGCGGCACGATGGCGGGCGAGCGGGTCGTGATGCTGGCCGACAAGGCCGACGACGACGCGCCCTACTTCTCGATGGTGCTCCTGCCCGGAGAGGGCCGGCGACCGTGAGCGGAAGCCTCACCGTCGTCGGCCTCGGGCCGGGCGACGCGGCCCTGCTGACCGAGTCGGCCCGCCGGGCGCTGGACGCGGCGGAGGACGTCGTCGGCTACTTCCCCTACGTGGCCCGCGTGCCCGAGCGGCCCGGCCTCGTCCGGCACGCCAGTGACAACCGGGTGGAGGTCGACCGGGCGCGCCACGCGCTGCAGCTCGCCGCCTCCGGCCGCCGGGTCGCGGTCGTCTCCGGCGGCGATCCCGGCGTCTTCGCCATGGCGGCGGCGGTGTTCGAGGCGGTCGAGTACGGCGAGCCCGGCTGGCGCGACCTCGCCATCACGGTGGAGCCGGGCATCACCGCGATGCTCGCCGCCGCGGCCCGGCTCGGGGCACCGCTCGGCGGCGACTTCTGCGCGCTCTCGCTCTCGGACAACCTGAAACCCTGGCCGGTCGTGACCGCGCGGCTGGAGGCGGTGCTGCGCGCGGATTTCGTGGTGGCGCTCTACAACCCGATCTCCACCGCCCGGCCCTGGCAGCTCGGGGCGGCGCTGGAGATCGCGGCCGGGATCCGCGCGCCCGAGACGCCGGTGATGTTCGCCCGCGCCGTCAGCCGGCCGGACGAGGCGATCCGCGTCGCGACCCTCGCCGAGGCGCCCGCGGTGCCGGCCGACATGGCCACGATGGTGATCCTGGGCGCCTCGACGACGCGGCTGATCCCGCGCGCGGGCCGGGCGCCCTTCGTCTACACGGCCCGCAAGGTCGAGGGATCGGCGTGATCGCCCGCGTCCAGCCAGTCGCGCGCGCCGGCGGCGTCCGCGACGCTCGGCACGTCGGGCTTGCCCGGCCGACGCACCATCACGACCGGGATTCCGAGGCCGCGCGCCGCCGCGATCTTGCCGTAGGTCGCCGCGCCGCCCGCGTTCTTGCTGACCACGATCTCGATCCGGCTCGCCCGCATCAGGGCCGTCTCGGACGCGGCGTCGAACGGTCCGCGCGCCTCCAGGGCGGTCAGATGCGGCACCGGCAGGATGCCGCCCAGCGGCTCGACCGTCCGCGCCAAGTAGCTGTGCTGGGGCGCCGCCGCGAAGGCCCCGGCCTCCTGTCGACCGATCGTCAGGAACACGCGCCGGGGCTCGGGGCCAAGGGCGGCGACCGCCTCCTCCATCCCGTCGACCTCGACCCAGTCGTCGCCGGGCTCCCGGCTCCAGGCCGGCCTGCGGATCGCGAGGAGCGGCACGCCCGTCAGGGCCGCCGCGCGCGCGGCGTTGGCCGAGATCCGCGCGGCGAACGGGTGGGTCGCGTCGATCAGGCGGGTGATCGCCTCGGCCTCCAGGTAGCGGGCGAGGCCCTCGGCGCCGCCGAACCCGCCGATCCGGGTCGGGACCGGCTCGGGCTTCGGCGCCGCCGTCCGTCCCGCCAGCGAGAGGGTCACGGCGCGATCCGCCTGCCCCGCGAGCGACCGCACCAGGGCGCTCGCCTCGCCGGTCCCGCCGAGGATCAGGATCCGCATCGTGCCGGTGATCGGGAGCGGCGTGTTCATAAGCGCCTTGTCCATGAGCGCTGACCCGCTGTCGAGCGTCCCGTGGCTGTCGATCGTCGGGATCGGCGAGGACGGCCGGGCCGGACTGACGCCGTCCGCCGCCGCCGCGCTCGACGCCGCCCGCGTGGTCTACGGAGGCCGGCGCCACCTCGCCCTCGCCGGGCCGCTCGACGCGGAGACGCAGCCCTGGCCGAGCCCGATCCACGAGGCCTATCCAGAGATCCTGGCGCGGCGTGGCCGGCCGACCTGCATCCTCGCCACGGGCGACCCGTTCCACTACGGCATCGGCGCCGAGATCGCCCGGCTGGTGCCGGCGGACGAGATCCGCGCCTTCCCGCAGCCTTCGGCCTTCAGCCTCGCCTGCGCCCGGCTCGGCTGGCCGCTCGCCGAGTGCGCCCTGGTCACGCTCCACGGTCGCGCACTGACCCGGATCGTTCCGCATCTCCAGCCGGGTGCGCGGCTCCTCGTCCTGTCGTGGGACGGCACGACGCCCGGCGCCCTTGCCGCCCTGCTGCGCGACCGGGGCTTCGGCGCGTCGACGCTGACGGTGCTGGAGGCGATGGGCGGGCCGCGCGAGCGCGTCCGCCCGCTCCGCGCCGACGCGTTCGACGGCGCCGACTTCGATCCGCTGAACACGGTGGCGCTCGCGGTGGCGGGTGCCGGCCGCGCCCTGCCCCTCGCGCCAGGCCTCGACGACGACCTGTTCGAGAATGACGGGCAGCTGACCAAGTCCGAGATCCGGGCCCTGACCCTGTCGGCGCTGCGCCCGCATCCGGGACAGCATCTCTGGGATGTCGGTGCGGGCGCCGGCTCGATCGCGATCGAGTGGATGCTGCGCCACCCGAGCCTGCGCGCCACCGCGATCGAGGGAAGGCCGGACCGCGTCGAGCGGATCCGCCGCAACGCCGTCGCGCTCGGCGCCCCGGACCTCGCCGTCGTCGCCGGCACGGCGCCGGGCGCGCTCGCCGGCCTGCCCGCGCCGAACGCGGTTTTCATCGGCGGCGGCGTCTCGGAGCCGGGGGTCCTCGCGACCGTGCTGGCAGCGCTGCCGGGCGGCGGTCGCTGCGTCGCCAACGCCGTGACCCTCGAGGGCGAGGCCGCGCTGCTCGCGGCCTTCGCGGCGCATGGCGGGAGCCTGCGCCGCTACGGCGTGGAGCGGGCGAGCCCGGTCGGGGGAATGCACGGCTGGCGCCCGGCCATGACGGTGATCCAGTGGGCCTGGACCAAGCCGTGACCGGAGCGCTGGTCGCCGGCATCGGGTTCCGCCGGGGCACCGAGGCCGAGGAGATCGCGGAGTTGATCGAGCGCGCTCTCGTCCTGGTCGGCGCCGCGCGGTCGAGCCTCGCGGCCGTGGCCACGGCTGACGACCGGGCGTCGGACCCGGCGATCCGCGCGGCGACGGCCCGGTTCGGCCTGGCACCGCATTCCATCGCCGCCGCCGCGCTGGAGGCCCGCGACGCCGAGGTCGTCACCCGCTCGGCGCGGATCGAGCGCCTGCGCGGCGTCGGCTCGCTGGCCGAGGCGGCGGCCCTCGCCGGCGCCGGGCCCCGGAGCCGCCTCGCCCTACCCCGGATCGCGAGCGGCGGCGCCACTTGCGCCCTGGCTGTCCGATACGACACGACACGGGAACCATGACCGTCCACTTCATCGGCGCCGGCCCCGGCGCGGCCGACCTGATCACGGTGCGCGGGCGCGACCGCATCGCCGCCTGTCCCGTCTGCCTCTACGCCGGGTCGCTCGTCGCACCCGAGATCCTGGGCTGGTGCCCGCCCGGTGCCCGGATCGTCGACACGGCGCCCCTCGACCTCGACGCCATCCTGGCGGAGATCCGTTCGGCGCACGCGGCCGGCCAGGACGTGGCGCGCCTGCATTCCGGCGACCTGTCGATCTGGAGCGCCCTGGCCGAGCAGATGCGCCGGCTCGACGCGCTGGCCATTCCCTACACGGTGACGCCGGGTGTCCCCGCCTTCGCGGCCGCGGCCGCGCTGCTGCGCCGGGAGCTGACGGTCCCGGGCGTGGCCCAGACCGTGGTCCTGACCCGCACCTCCGGGCGGGCGAGCGCCATGCCCGAGCGGGAGACGCTGGCGGCCTACGCGGCCACCGGCGCGACCCTGGCGATTCACCTGTCGATCCACGTCGTCGAGGCCGTCGCCGCCGAGCTGATCCCCTTCTACGGCCCGTCTTGCCCGGCGGCGGCGGTGTTCCGAGCCTCCTGGCCGGACGAGCGGGCGCTCGTGGGCGATCTCGCCGCGCTGCCCGGGCTCGTCGCGGAGGCCGGTCTGGAGCGCACCGCCCTGATCCTGGTCGGACCGGCGCTGGGCGCCGCGGAGTTCCGCGAGAGCGCCCTCTACGCGCCCGACTACGACCGGCGCTACCGGCCGGGCGGCACGGTGGGGTCGCGGTCGTGAGTGCCCCCGGCCTCCTCGTCGCGGCGCCGCGCTCCAGCTCCGGCAAGACGACCGTCGCCCTCGCGCTCATGCGCGCCCTCACCCGGCGCGGCCTGCGGGTGCGCGGCGCGAAGTGCGGCCCGGACTACATCGATCCGGCCTTCCACCAGGCCGCGACCGGCCATCCGAGCTTCAACCTCGACAGCTTCGCCATGGCGCCGCCGCTCCTCGACGCGCTGGCGGGCGCGACGGCGGCGGCGGCCGATCTGCTGATCGCCGAGGGGTCCATGGGCCTGTTCGACGGCGTCCGGGCGGCCGAGAACCGCACCGGGGCGAATGCCGACATCGCCGCGCGCTACGGCTGGCCGGTGGTGCTCGTGGTGGACGTGTCGGGCGCGGCGCAATCGGCGGCCGCCGTGGCGCTCGGCTGCAAGCTCTACGATCCCCGCATCCGGATCGCCGGCGTGATCCTCAACAAGGTGGCGAGCGCCCGTCACCGGCGCCTCGTCGAAGCCGGCATGGAGCGCGCGGGGCTGCCGGTGCTCGGCGCGCTGATGCGCGACGCGCAGCTCGTCCTGCCCGAGCGCCACCTGGGGCTCGTGCAGGCCGGCGAGACCGCGGATCTCGCCGCGCGCCTCGACAGGCTCGCCGACCTCGCGGAGGCGGGCATCGACCTCGACGCCGTGACGGCCTGCGCGAGCGGCACCGTACCGCCCTCCGGTGGCCGCCTGCCCCGGCCGCCCGGACAGCGCGTGGCGGTCGCCCGGGACGCGGCGTTCAGCTTCCTCTACCCGCATCTTGAGACCGGGTGGCGGATGGCCGGCGCCGAGCTCGTGCCGTTCTCGCCCTTGGCCGACGAGGGACCGCCCGAGGATTGCGACGTCTGCTGGCTGCCGGGCGGCTATCCGGAACTGCACGCGGGCCCGATCGCCGGCGCGACCCGCTTCCTGGACAGGCTGCGCCGCTTCGCGCGGACCCGGCCGGTCCACGGGGAGTGCGGCGGCTACATGGTCCTGGGCGAGACGTTGCAGGATGCCGACGGAGCGACCCATGCCATGGCCGGACTGCTGCCGGTCGCGACCTCGTATCACCGGCGCAAGCTGCATCTCGGCTATCGCGTCGCGCGGCTCTGCGAATCCGGCCTGCTCGGCGCCGCGGGCACGCGCCTTGTCGGCCACGAATTCCACTACGCCAGCGAGCTCTCGCCGATCGCGCCGGAGGAAACGGCGCTCGCCCGCGTGACGGATGCCGAAGGTGTCGATCTGGGACTGGCCGGCCACCGGGTCGGACCCGTCACCGGCAGCTTCTTCCACCTGATCGCGACCGATCCGCCGTGACGCCGGGCTCGGCGCAGCCGCTTCGAAGGTCCCCGAGGTGAAGCCTGTTTCGCGCGCCGGTCAGGCCGGATCCGTCGTCGGCGCGGTTGCGCCGCGGTTCTGCGCGAGTCGCGCGGCGCTGCGGACCAGCGCGAGCACGTCGCGGCGCATCTGCTCGTCCTCGATCTGGGCGTAGGCGCGCAGCAGCTCGATGGCGCCGTGGGCGCTGAGGAAGCCGAACACGTCCTCCTGCGCGTTCTCGCGCGGCTCGTTCTCCTCGAAGAACGCGGAGACCGGAACCTCGAGGAGGCGCGCGATCTCGCGCAGCCGGCCGGCCCCGACCCGGTTCTGGCCCTTCTCGTATTTCTGAACCTGCTGGAAGGTCACGCCGACCGCGTTGCCCAGCGCGGTCTGGCTCATGCCGCGAGCCTTGCGCAGCGCTGTGATCCGGATGCCGACGAGGCGATCGACGTCCGTCGTCTGCTTCGGCATCGTCTGGCCGGAGGAATCCTTGTCCATGGCGTGGGCTGCATCCTCCTGCGGACGGGGTGTCTTCGCCTCGCTGTCGCGCCGCTTCACCGTCCGCCCCTTAGTCGCATGTCCTGCACGCCAGGTTGCCGGTACTCCGTGCCGATGTCCGGCTATAGCCCTGATCCCGACACAGGTGAACCGGGGCGCAGTAGGACACCAAGTTGTCAAGCTTCGCAAGTCGAAGGTTACATCTTCTAGTTTAAGCCCACACATCTTTGCAACATTGTTGCTCAAATGTCGACGTGGAGGTCAGGGCTGCTTTCGAGGTGCGCCTTGTCGCCGCGCGGCGGTACCCCTTAGGACCACAGGGGCATGTAGGTTCGGTACCGCGCAGGAGGCACGCATGTTCATCGCGATGAATCGCTTCAAGGTCGTTAAGGACGCGACGGCGGATTTCGAGGCCGTCTGGCTCGGGCGCGACAGCCACCTCGGCGAGATGCCGGGCTTCGTCGAGTTTTACCTGCTGCGCGGCCCCGAGCACGAGGACCACGTGCTCTACGCCTCGCACACGATCTGGCGATCGCGTGCCGATTTCGAGGCCTGGACCCGGTCCGAGCAGTTCCGCAAGGCGCATGGCCGCGTGCCCTCGACCAAGCCCCTGTATCTCGGCCACCCCCAATTCGAGGGTTTCGAGACGATCCAGACGGTCGGCGGGACGGCCGATGCGCGCCAGGACGCGGACGCCGTCTGAACGCGGCGGACCCCGGCCGCCCTTCGGCCGGGGTCATTCGAGGCGCCGATCCGGTTGAAACCGCGATGAAAGAAACTCGCGTGAATTGAAATAGCTCCGGCGAAAACGGTCCCCCGTCAAACCTCGCGACGGCCGGCTGCGCCGAACAGTCACTCAGCATTAACTATGTATTGCCTCCTCCGGAAGCAGGCCCTAAGTCGCAGCGCTCATCCGCGACTGCGATCGTGAACCCGCCGGGCCCGCGGCTTGCTCCGTGACCGTCACCAGGCGGCGCTGAAACCTTTCGTGTCTCAGACTGGTACAGAGTCCGACTAAGACGGGACGTTGCGGGTCAGATGTTTCACGATCGGCTTCCGGAGACGTTTCAGGCGCTGCCGACCTCGGCGGAGCGCCGCCGCAATGTGTGGTCGGCCCTGCTGCCGCGCCGCGGCCGTGCGCTGGCACGCATCGCCCTGTCCATGACTCTCGCCGCCACCGACATCGCGGCGATCGTGGCGGTCACGCTGGGCCTCGAATGCGCCTACCAAGTCCTCGCGCAGGACGGCACGGTGTGGGCGGGTCTCGTCCGCGGCTCGCGGCTGTCGGCGCTGCTGGCGCTGGTGATCGTCGCCACGAACGTCCTGCGCGAGGAGTACAGCCTCGAGAACGTGATGGCGCAGAAGCCGGGCGTCCAGCGGGTGGCCTCGCTCTGGCTGATCGCCTGGGCCGCCGTGCTCGTCGTCAGCTTCATGACGAAGACGACCAACGATTACTCGCGGCTCGTCTCGCTCGGGATCTTCGCCGCCGGCCTGCCGGTGCTCATCGCGGCGCGGGCCGCGGTGCGCCGGCTCGTGCGCGAGCGGCTGAGCGCCGGATCGGCCACCGCCAGCCGGATCCACCTCGTGGGCTACGAGGAGGACATCGCGCGCTTCTACGCCGGCAAGGAGGTCGACCAGCTCGGCTCGCGGATCATCGGGACGAGCTACCTGCGGCGGGTCGATCCCGGCGCCGACGCGGCCACGCGCCACGACCAGTTGCAGGAGGATCTCGACCTCGCCGTCTCCGTCGTCCGCTTCCTGCGGCCGGACGACGTCTTCGTGCTGGTGCCCTGGGCCGACACCGCGGAGGTCGAGCGCTGCATCGACGCCTTCCTGCGGGTGCCCTCGGCCCTCCACCTGCGTCCCGGCGCGGTCCTCGACCGGTTCCCGGACCTGCAGGTCGCCCGGGTCGGCGGCGTCTCGGGGATCAACATCGGCCGCCGTCCGCTCAACGTCGGCGAGGTCATGCTGAAGCGCGCCCTCGACCTGACGGTGGCGACCATCGCCCTCGTGTCGCTGTCGCCGCTGCTCGCCGCGATCGCGGTGGCGATCAAGCTCGACAGCCCCGGCCCGGTCTTCTTCCGGCAGAAGCGCTACGGCTTTAACCAGCAGCCGTTCGGCGTCTTCAAGTTCCGGTCGATGCGGGCGGATCCGAACGCCGCCTTCCGGCAGGCGACCCGCAACGACAGCCGCATCACCCGGATCGGCGCGATCCTGCGCCGGACGAACCTCGACGAGCTGCCCCAGCTGATCAACGTCCTGCGCGGAGAGATGTCGCTGGTCGGCCCCCGTCCGCACGCTTTGGCGCACGATCGGAGCTTCGAGCGCCGGATCGCCCTCTACGCCCGCCGGCACAACGTGAAGCCCGGGATCACCGGCTGGGCCCAGGTCAACGGCTACCGCGGCGAGACGCAGACCGACCTCGCCATGGAGCGGCGCGTCGCCTGCGACCTGCACTACATCGACAACTGGTCGATCTGGTTCGACATCCAGATCATGATCCAGACGGTCGTCTCGCGCCGCGCCTACCAGAACGCCTTCTGACCGGCACCCGGCGGCCGTCCGCCCTGGAAGTGGCGCCTCAGGGGGCCTGCTTCCGCTCCCGGCAGGCGCCGCAATCGCCCTCGACCTCCAGGATACTGTGGGTCGGGGTGAAGCCAGCCCGCTCCAGCGTCCGCCCCAGGCTGCCCTCGACTTCCTCCGACGAGGCCTCGTCGACGCCGCCGCAGGTGCGGCAGATCAGGAAGATGACCCCCTCCCCGGGGGCGTGGCCGTGCGCGCAGGGGATGAAGGCGTTGCGGCTCGCGATCCGGTGGACCAGCCCCTGCTCCATGAGGAAGTCGAGGGCGCGGTAGACCGAGACCGGGGCCACGCGCTTGCCCGGCGCGCTCAGCCGCTCCGCGATATCGTAGGCGCCCTGAGCCTTGGCGGACTCGGCCACGGCCTCGAGCACCTCCCGGCGCAGGGGCGTGAACTGAAGACCACGCTCGCGACACAGGGCCTCGGCCCGCGCGAGCATGTCACCGGTGCCGGCGTGGCACGCGTCGTGACCCTCGTGACGGTGCATGATCGCTCCAGACGTGATCCGCAGGTTGTCCCACGGGTTTGTTACAGTGTATCACCGCCGCCCAGCAGCGCACCAGTAGCCCCGCGCGGTACCCGCGCCGGCGTGAGCGCGCGACGAGGACCCCGTGCCGACCATTCCCAGCCCGAGACACGCGGCGCGGCGATCGCTGTTCCAGAGCGGGATCGGCCTGCGGCTGGCGCTCGCCGCGCTGCTCTCGGCGCTGGTCTGGCTGACCATCGCCTGGGCGCTGGCGACATGAGCGGCGCGCGCCCGGATCCGATCCGCCTCGTCGGTCTCACCCTCGGTTACGACCGGCATCCGGCGGTCCACCACCTCGACGGGTCCGTGCGGGCCGGCGACCTGCTCGCCCTCGTCGGCCCGAACGGAGCCGGCAAGTCGACGCTCCTCAAGGGCATGGCCGGAGAGATCCGCTGCCTGGACGGGCGCATCGAGCGCGCCGGCGCCCTCGCCTACATGCCGCAGGTCGACGAGATCGACCGGAGCTTCCCGCTCACCGTCATGGATCTCGCCGGCATGGGCCTCTGGCGGCGCGCGGGGGCGTGGCGCAGCCTCACCCGGCGGCGTCCGGCGATCGAGGCGGCGCTGGCCACGGTCGGCCTCGACGGCTTCGCGGCGCGCCCGATCGGCACTCTGTCGGGCGGACAGTTCCGGCGCGCCCTGTTCGCCCGTCTGATCCTGCAGGACTGCCCGGTCGTGCTCCTCGACGAGCCGTTCACCGGCATCGACTCGCGGACGGTCGACGATCTCCTGGCACTCATCCGCACGTGGCACGCCGAGGGGCGGACCGTGGTCGCGGCCCTCCACGACCTCCAGCAGGTCCGCGCGCATTTCCCGACGACGCTGCTGCTCGCCCGAGAGCCCGTGGCCTGGGGTCCGACCGCGCGGGTCCTGGCGGCCGAGAACCTCGCGCGCGCCCGCAACCTGTCCGAGGCCTGGGACGAGGGCGCGGCGATCTGCGCCGGGCCGCGAGCCGTCGCGGCGGCGCACGACCACGGCGGCGCGGACCATCACCACCACGAGGACGCCGCGTGACCGATCCGCTCGGATCCCTGTTCGCGCCGTTCGTGGAGTTCGGCTTCATGCGCCGGGCCCTGGCGGGCTGCCTCGCCCTGTCGGTCTCGGCGCCACCCATCGGCGTGTTCCTGACGCTGCGCCGCATGAGCCTGATGAGCGACGCGATGAGCCACGCGATCCTGCCCGGCGCCGCGGTCGGCTTCCTCGTCGCCGGCCTGTCGCTGCCGGCGATGACGCTGGGCGGCCTCGTCGCCGGGCTCGCGGTCGCCCTCCTGGCCGGCGCCGTCACCCGCGCGACGGTCGTCCGGGAGGACGCGAATCTCGCGGCCTTCTACCTCATCTCGCTCGCGGCCGGCGTGCTGCTGGTCTCCCTGCGCGGCTCGCAGATCGACCTCATGCATTTCCTGTTCGGCTCGGTCCTGGCGCTCGACGACGCCGCGCTGTGGCTGCTCGGTGGCATCAGCACGCTGACCCTGCTGGCCCTGGCCCTGATCTACCGGCCGCTCGTGATGGAATGCGTCGATCCCCTGTTCCTGCGGAGCGTCAGCCGCAGCGGCGGCCCGGTTCACCTCGCCTTCCTGGCGCTGGTGGTGGTGAACCTCGTCGGCGGGTTCCAGGCCCTCGGCACGCTGCTGGCGGTGGGGCTGATGCTGCTGCCGGCGGTGGCGGCCCGGTTCTGGGCCCGCGACCTCGCCGGCCTGATCCCGGTCTCGATGCTGATCGCGGCCCTGGCGAGCGTGTCGGGGCTCAGCCTGTCGTACCGGTACGACGTGCCGAGCGGGCCGGCCATCGTGCTGGCGGCCGGTGCCCTCTACGTCGCCTCGATGATGGTCGGCCCGCGCGACGGCCTGCTCCGCCGCCTCGTCCGGCCGCGCCACCTCGAGGCCTGATCAGGGCTGATCCTTGAGCGCCGCGAGCCCCTCGCGGTAGGTCGGATAGGCGAGCGCGACGCCGAGTTCGTCGCGGATCAGGCGGTTCCGGACGCGCTTGTTCTCGCCGTAGAAGCTGCGCGCCATCGGCGACAGGTCGGCGGTCTCGAAATCGATCTCGGGCGGCAGCGGCAGGCCTGTGAGGGCGGCCGCGTGCTCGGTCACGGTCTGGGGCGCGGTCGGCTCGTCGTCGGTGACGTTGTAGATCGCCCCCGGCCGCGGCCGGTCGATCGAGGCGAGCAGCGTCGTGGCAATGTCGTCGACGTGGATGCGGTTGAAGACCTGCCCGGCCTTCACGATGCGCTGCGAGCGCCCCTCCCGCAGCTTCACGATCGGGTTGCGCCCGGGTCCGTAGATGCCCGAGAGCCGGAACACCTGCACGGCCTTGCCGGTCGCGGCGCCGAGCGCCAGCCACGCCGCCTCGGCGTCGACGCGCACCTTGGACCGGGCGCTGCGCGGGGTCGCCGGCGCAGTCTCGTCGATCCAGGCGCCGCCCTGGTCGCCGTAGACGCCGATGGTCGACAGGTAGCCGATCCACCGGATCCGGCTCGCCGCGACGGCGTCGGCGTAGCGGGCCAGCACCGGGTCGCCGGCCTCGCCGGGGGGCGCCGAGACCAGGAGCACGTCCGTGTCGGCGAGATCCGCCGCGATCCGGGGATCGTCGGCCTCCGGCCCGAAGGCGCGCATCGCGAAACCGGTCTCCGCCGCGATGCGGTCGGCGGCCGCGGGGTCGGTGACGGTGGCGCGGACGGTCCCGAAGCGCGCCCGTGCCCGCTCGGCGAAGTGGCGGCCGGTGAAGCCGAGCCCGAAGACGAAGAGGTTCATGCCGCGGATGTCTCGTCCGTCCGCGGTTCCGTCAAGCCGGTGGCGGCCCGCCACTCGTCCCGCACGTGGGCGTCGGTCTCGGAATCGCCGTGCTGGCGCCCGAGCGCGCGCACGGCCTCGGGCGCCAGCAGCCGGCCGCAGGCCCAGACCGCCATGCCGCGCACCAGTGGAGACGGGTCGCGCAGGCGCGCGAGGGCCGCCTCCGCGAGCGACGGGTCTTCGGAATTCCCGATCGCGATCATGACGTTGCGGAGGAAGCGGTCGCGCCCAGTGCGCTTCACCGGCGTGCCGGCGAAGAAGGTGCGGAACGCCGCGTCGTCGAGGCCCGCGAGATCCGCGAGCGCCGGGGCCGCTAGGTCCGCCCGCGCGGCGAGGCGGCTCTCCGCCGCGGTGCGGGCGAACTTGTTCCAGGGGCAGACGGCCAAGCAATCGTCGCAGCCGAACACCCGGTTGCCGATCGCTTCCCGGAACGCCGGGGGGATCGGCCCGGCATGCTCGATCGTCAGGTACGAGATGCAGCGGCGGGCATCGAGCCGGTAAGGCGCCGGAAACGCGTCGGTGGGGCAGACGTCCAGGCAGGCGCGGCACGAGCCGCAACGGTCGGGCTCCGGCGGGTCGGGCTCGAATTCCGCGCTCGTGTAGATCGCGCCGAGGAGCAGCCAGTTGCCGTGCCCGCGAGAGATCAGCACCGTGTGCTTGCCCTGCCAGCCGAGGCCGGCCGCCTCCGCCAGGGTCTTCTCCATGACGGGGGCGGTGTCGCAGAAGACCTTCACCCGCACGTCGCCCTTGGCCGACAGATACCCACCCAATTCTTTCAGGCGGCCCTTCAAAACCTCGTGATAGTCCCGCCGCTGCGCGTAGGCGGCGACGGCACCGCGGTCGCGACGCGCCACGAGGTCGAGGGGATCGTGCTCCGGCCGGTAGCTCATCGCCAGGACCAGGATGCTGCGCAGACCGGGCCACAGCGCGATCGGGCTGGCGCGCTGGTCGGCCCGCTCCGCCATCCAGTCCATGGTGCCCTGCGCGCCCTCGGCGAGCCAGGCGGACAGGCGGCCGGGCAGGTCGGGCAGCCGGTCGGGTCGGGTCACGCGCAGGCCGCAGAACCCGAGCGTCCGCGCCCGGGTCTCGACGAGGCGGCGCAGGTGGGCGCCGTGGTAGGTCCGTCGGGCGTTCAGAAATCCAGATCCGCATAGTGGGCGGCCGGTGCCATCCCGGCCACCCGGTCGGCGAGCAGGGCGCGGAACGAGGGCCGCGACTTGACGCGGGCGTACCAGTTCCGCGCCATCTCGTCCTCGTCCCAGGGCACGTCGCCCAGGTAGTCGACGCAGGAGAGATGGGCGGCCGCCGCGAGATCGGCATAGGTCAGGTTGTCGCCGGCGATCCAGCGCCGCCGCGCGATGAGGTAGCCGATGTATTTGAGGTGGTAGCGCACGTTGGAGCGCGCCGCGCGGATCGCGTTCATGTCGGGCGGGCCGCCGCCCTCGTTGGCCGACATGAAGCGCTTCGAGATCTTCTCGTTGACGAGGTAGGCGGTCACCTCGGACTCGAACTTGACCAGGAACCAGTCGAGCAGGCGCCGTACCTCCACGCGCTCGACGGTGTCCTCCGGTAGCATGCGCCGCCCCGAGAGCCCCAGGCCGCGGGTCTCGTCGAGGTACTCGGCGATGACGCCGGCGCCGGGAACCACGAGGCCGTTCTGCTCCAGCAGCACGGGCGTGACGCCCGCCGGGTTGATCAGCAGGAAGTCGTCGCGCCGTTCCCAGGGCCGTTCTTCGAACAGCGTCGGCTCCATGCCCATCTCGGCGAGCACGAGACGGATGAAACGGGAATTCGCGCAGAAGGGGAAATGGTAGAGGGTTGCCATCGAGGCCGTGCGGGACGTTCGGTCTGCCAGCGCGGCCGGTCCCGCGCTCGTCGTGGGTCCTGAAGCGCGGGTCTTCGGCGCAGAGGACTTCGGACCGAGCGTTATTGCCCGACCGTTGCCGAGCCCTTAACACGCGCGGCCCGGCCCGGTAACTGCCCGTCAACCCTGATCGGCGAAGCCTCGGGTACAACCATTTCGCGTGGCAGGCGGTGGCCCGACGGGGGCCTCCGCGCGCGCGGCACAGGGCGTCGCGATGGATCCGGCAAGCATCGGCAAGGCAGTGCTGCTCGCCCTGGTGGAGGGGGCGACCGAATTCATCCCGGTCTCCTCCACCGGCCACCAGCTGCTGGTGGGGCACTTCATCGGCTTCCACTCGCCCAACAACACCTTCGAGGTGCTGATCCAGCTCGGCGCGATCCTGGCGATCCTGCTGGTGTATTTCCGCCGCCTCTTGGGGATCGCCACCGCGTTGCCGTCCGATCCGAAGGCGCGCCGCTTCGTCCTCGGCATCCTGGTGGCGTTCCTGCCGGCGGCGATCATCGGCGGCCTCTTCTCGAAGCTGATCAAGGCCTACCTGTTCAACCCGTGGATCGTCTGCGCGACCCTGGTGGCCGGCGGGCTCGTGCTCCTCGTCATCGACGACACCGACCTCGAGGTGAAGAAGACCGACGTCTACGACTTCTCGCTGCCGATGGACCTGAAGATCGGCATCTTCCAGTGCCTGGCGATGATCCCCGGCGTCTCGCGCTCGGGCGCCACGATCGTGGGCGCGATGCTGATGGGCGCCGACAAGCGCTCGGCCACCGAGTTCTCGTTCTACCTCGCGATGCCGACCATGGCGGGCGCTTTCGCCAAGGACCTGCTCGACAACTACAAATACCTCTCGAGCAACGATGTCGGGCTGATCGCGATCGGCTTCATCGTGTCGTTCGTCTCGGCGCTGTTCGTGGTGCGGTTTCTCCTCGACTACGTCTCCCGCCACGGTTTCTGGCTGTTCGCGTGGTGGCGGATCATCGTCGGCGCCCTCGGCTTCGCCGGCCTGATCATCCTCGGCTGACGCGGGCGGGATCGCGCCCCGTTCGGTCGGCCCGGGCTCGCCGGCAGCGGCTCGGACTCGCGATCCGGATCGGCAGGTGCCCCTCACCGCACCTGCGCCGCATCACTCAAAAATCGGTGATCCGCGGCTTGAGCTTTCCTCAACCATCGGGCGATTGCCAGCGGCGGAGCGGCGTGCGAGGCAAACGCATGAAAGCGGTGCAGAAGACGCCGCGCCCTGGGACGTACCGATGGAAGACAGACCGCTCGCCGACCTCTTCGAGCCCGCAGACCGGGCGCGCTGGCTCGGCCTCGTCGAAGGCGTCCTGAAGGGCGCCGATTTCGAGAAGCGGCTGGTGTCGCGGACGGCTGACGGACTGCGGATCGAGCCCCTCTACGGACCGGCCGAGCCGGCGGCGCAGCCGGTGCGCGAGCCCGGACCCTGGCGGATCGCCCAGCGGGTCGACCATCCCGACATCGGAACCGCGAACACGCAGGCGCTCACCGACCTCGAGGGCGGGGCCGATGCCCTCGTGCTCGCCGTCGCGGGTGCGCCGGGCGCCCGCGGCTACGGTCTCACCGCGGCGAGCGTCGAGGAGCTCGACGCCGCCCTGAAGGGCGTGATGCTGCCGCTGATCGCCCTGCGGATCGATGCCGGCGGCCGCGGCCTGGAGGTGGCCCGGCTAATCAAGGCGCTGGCGGAGCGCCGCGGCGAGGATCTCTCGACCTACGACGTCGATCTGGGGCTCGATCCCGTCGGCGTCCTGGCGGCCACCGGCAGCCTCGGAGCCGTCTGGACCGACATCGCGCCCCGCCTCGCCGAGGCCGTGGCCGAGCTGGAGGCGGCGGGTTTCCGCGGCCGGGCCTTCCTGGCCGACGGCCGGCCCTACCACGAGGCCGGCGCCGGCGAGGCGGCGGAACTCGGCGCGGTGCTCGCCACCGCCGTCGCCTACCTGCGCGCCCTGGAAGCGGCCGGTCACGATCTCGCGAGCGCGCGCGACCGCGTCGCCGTGCTGCTCGCGGCCGATGCCGACGAGTTCGTCACTGTCGCGAAGTTCCGCGCGATGCGGCGCCTCTGGGCGCGCGTCGAGCAGGCCTGCGGCCTCGAGCCGAAGCCGCTGCGCCTCCACGCCGAGACCGCGTGGCGGATGATGACCAAGCGCGACCCGTTCGTGAACATCCTCCGGACCGGCATGGCGGCGGCCTCGGCCGGCATGGGCGGCGCCGACAGCGTCGCGGTCCTGCCGTACACGCAGGCCCTCGGCCTGCCCGACGCCTTCGCCCGGCGCGTGGCGCGCAACAGCCAGATCGTGCTCATCGAGGAATCGCACCTCGCGCGGGTCAGCGACCCCGCGGCCGGGGCCGGCGGATTCGAGGCCCTGACGGCCGAGCTCGCCGAGGCGGGCTGGGCGGCGTTCCAGGCGATCGAGGCCGAGGGCGGGATCGTCGCCTCGCTCAGCGTCGGCAAGCTCCAGCGGCGGATCGAGCTGACCCGCGAGGCCCGCGCCAAGGCGGTGGCCACCCGCCGCGAGCCGCTCACCGGGGCGAGCGAGTTCCCGAACCTCCCCGAGAAGCCGGTCACGGTGCTCGACGTGCAGCCCGTGGCGGCGGTGCTCGGATCCAATTTCGGCGCGGGCTCGGCGGTCGCCTGCGACGCGCTGCCGTCCCAGCGCCTCGCCGAGCCCTACGAGGCCCTGCGCGACGCCTCGGACGCCTTCCTCGCCAAGACAGGGCGCAGGCCGGTCGTGTTCCTGGCCAATCTCGGCCCGGTGGCGGCCTTCAATGCCCGGGCGACCTTCGCGGCCAACGCCTTCGCGGCCGGCGGCCTCGAGGCGCTGTCGAACGAGGGCTTCCCCGACGCCGAGGCGGCCGCGCAGGCGTTCCGGGAATCCGGCGCCAGCCTCGCCTGCATCTGCTCGACCGACGGGATCTACGCCGAGCGCGCGGTCGCGACCGCCGAGGCGCTCACCGGGGCCGGCGCCGGACCAGTCTACCTCGCCGGGAAGCCGACGGACCTGGCCGAGCCGCTGAAGCAGGCGGGCGTGGCCGCCTTCCTGCATGTCGGTTGCGACCTCCTCGCTCTCCTCAACGCGGCACTCCGTGCGGCCATGCGGACGCCCGCGCCGCAGGCGCCGCGCTGACGGGGCGCCGGTCTCCCCGAAGCCCACGGCACTCCGGATCCGCATGACGCCCCGCATCGCCGTCGCCCTGCTCCTCGCCGGTACGCTGCCCGCCGCGTCCGCCCCCCGCGCCGCCCTGCCCGATCGGTTCGACGGCACCTGGAGCGTCGAGATCATCACCGAGACGGGGAACTGCGACCGCGCCTACCGCTACCCGGTGCGGATCGAGCGCGGGCGAGCGCGCTTCATCGGGACCGCCTTCGTGGTCGAGGGTGGCGTCGCGCGGAACGGGGCGATCCGCGGCTCGATCTCCAACGGCGCCGCCACCGCCGACGTGCGGGGACGCCTGGGCTCGGACGGCTTCGGTGCCGGAACCTGGGTCTCGACCGGGGCCCTCGCCTGCCGGGGACACTGGAACGCGGAGCGGCGCGGCTGAGCGCGGCTGTGGCCGTCGCGAAACAGCCCGGATCTTGCCCGGAATCGGGCACCCGGACCGAACCGCCAGCCCCGATCCCGACGCAATCATGAGCGAGAGCTGAACACGGTTCGGACACCCGACGAGGCCGCCCGTATGAAGACTTCGATCCTCGCCACCTTCGCCGTCCTCGCGCTCGTCTCGGCCGCCGAGGCGCGGCCTCACCGGAACCCGGCCGCCCCGAAGGTGAACGCGGCGGAGGCCGAGAAGTTGTTGGCGCCGCTGCGGCAGGCCGCCACCGCGTGCTTCGCCGAGACGGTGCTGTCGAACCCGAAGGCGACGGCAGAGGCGCGCGCCGGCCGCTGGTACGAGGCCGTCGGCATCACGGGCTTCCTGTGCCGCCCGGAGGTCGCCGCGATGATCCGGACCCACGACAACCTCTACGGCGCGAAGACCGGTGAGCGCTACTTCAAGGGCGCGTACGTCAAGCATCTGGACCAGCAGCTCGCCGAGCGCCTTCAGCCGATGTTCGCCCGCAAGGCCGTCGCCAGCGCCGAGCCGCCGCTCGAGAAGGCCTCGGCGGAGGAGCCGGCCGAGAACAACTGAGCGGGAACCGTCCGGGGTCGCCGCGCCTTCCCCGACCCGGAGGCGGCGATGCCCTACGAGCTCCATTACTGGCCGATGATCCAGGGGCGCGGCGAGTTCGTCCGCCTCGCCCTCGAGGAGGCCGGCGCCGACTACGTCGACGTGGCCCGCCAGGACGACGATTCCGGCGGCATCGAACCGATGCTCGACCGACTGTCCGACCCCGCCGATCCGCGACCGCCCCTGGCACCGCCCTTCCTGCGCGACGGCGACGTCGTCGTCGGGCAGAGCGCCGCGATCCTGCTCTATCTCGGACCGCGCCTCGGGCTCGTGGGCCCGTCGGAGCGCGACCGGATCTGGACCCATCAGCTCCAGCTCACCGTCGCCGACGCGGTCGACGAGGCGCACGACACCCACCATCCCGTCGGCGTCGGCCTGTACTACGCGGATCAGAAGGCCGAGGCGCTGCGCCGGGCGGCCGAATTCCGGGGCGAGCGCATCCCGAAATATCTAGAGGCTGTTATGGACCTGGGTGGGTCTGATGCTCAGATGGGTGGGGATGAGCCCTGCCCGCCAGCCGTATCCGTCCGACGTTTCCGATGAGG